>CAUSYJ010000051.1:0-9740 GCA_963535845.1 uncultured Alloprevotella sp. | reverse complement strand
AGTCATAAGTTATATTATTCAATTATAAATCAGAGCAATACAATTTATATCCATTCGTTTTTTAGGAAATTATTTAGGAAAGAAAGATGCTTCTATTTGTTTTTTTTCTGAAAATTTCATACTTTTGAAGCCCTCAAAGATACTTCTAAAAGATGAAATCTCTATTCCTCTCTTTCTGCCTCATAATGCTTTGTATTGCTCCGGGATGGAGCAATACCGATTATAGTAATGAAACCAAAGAAATTTTCAAACAATTAGATAAGGCGATAACACAGAAAGAAAGCTACCAGCAGTCGCTCGAAAAAAAGGCTACAGCATGGAAACGACAACTCCAACATGCCAGTGGCTACAAACGTATCAATATATGCAAACGATTAGTGGAAGATTTCTACCTGCATACACAAACCGACTCTGCCAACAAGTACGTTGATCAAATTGCCCATTCCATCGAGGCAAAAACCGATACCAAGCTGCAAAATTACGTTTGCATGCAACGCGCCAACATCTTTGCTACAACAGGCATGTATCACGAAGCTCTGGAAACTCTTTCTCACTGTAATCGCCAAGCTTTCAACCGTAGCGACCTGTTGGCATATTATCATTTGCTACGAACAATCTACGGGTGGATGGAGGACTATACTTCCAATACTTTTATCGCACAAAAACTTCGCTTGATAAAAGTTAGCTATCGCGACTCTATTCTGGAGCTCGAACCCAAGGGGCTTGGTCGCAATATCGTCATGGCCGATAAGGCTATTGATGAAGGCAACGCTCGATTAGCTTTAGAATATTGCACTCCAAATCTAAATGGAAAAAGCAAAGATAAAGCCTACTCTTACTACAACTTGGCCGAATACTATCGCTTGATTGGCAACAAAGATAAAGAGGCTTACTATTTGGCAAAAACGGCCATTATTGATTTAGAGTCTGGCGTAACAGAATATATCGCCTTACCCAAACTGGCGGAATTGCTCTTCAAAAATGGGAATATCGAACGGGCTTACAACTATCTACTTTGCTCCATTGAGGACGCCAACTACTGCAAAGCACGCTTGCGCGCCATTGAAGCAACAAATATATTCCCCATTATCGAAAAAGCTTACAAAGAAATGAATCATCGCCGACGACTGACGGAATATGCCCTTTTCATCGGTCTGTCCTTGCTGACTCTCTTGCTGGCCTATGTTATCTATTCCTTACGGAAACAAATGCGAAAAAATGCGGAAACTCGCCGTCAATTGGCCGAAACAAACCAACAACTCAAAAAGGCCAATGAAGCCGTGCAGGAAACAAACAAGCACTTACTCTTAACTGATAAAGTGAAAGAGGAGTATATAGCACGCTATCTGAGTCGTTGTCATGATTATATCGACAAACTTGATCAATATCGTCGCGACTTACTCAGAGTTGCCAAGAACGGACAAAAGGAAGATTTGCTCAAACTCTTAAAATCAGAGACCATTGTTGCTGAAGAACAGAAAAACTTCTATGCTGATTTCGACAATGCATTTCTCACTCTTTTCCCCCATTTCATCGAGAATTTCAATAACCTCCTCGAACCTGAAGCACGCATCGTTCCAAAGAAAAATGAACAATTAAATACCGAACTACGCATCTTTGCTCTCATCCGTTTGGGTGTGACAGAAAGCACGCGCATTGCTCATTTTCTCAACTATTCGCTCGCCACGATCTATAACTATCGCAGCAAATACCGTAACAAAGCTCTGTGCGAGAAGAACGAATTTGAGAAACGAATAGAGGAACTTTAATGCTTAAAGAATAAGAGGAAGCAACTAAACAAGAAAGCTTTTTCCTCCCGAATCCGTTGAAGAAATTAAACTTACACAAGGAGCAAAGAGCCTAATACCCAAAGCCCCAATAATGATAAATCAAAGAATGCAGAACTTTGTTAGTATGAAGGTCGTACTGGCTCTTGGCTGAAGGATTGAGTAAATCAGAAACATTACGGCGCGCACTCATCCACGTTTCTACACGTTTTTGCATCGTGGATATTGTATGGGAATTATTGAGCCTTTTCAGGTCAGACACGCTATAAGAGGAGAGGTCAGAATCCTTTAGCATTTTCGCCGTAACATACGGACGACTTAGTGACATATAATAATAAAGAGAGTCTACAGACATTCCTTCGTCCGCTTTCACAACCTCTTTGTCTGAGGTCGTAAACGTAAGAAGGTCTTCCGTCAAACAAGCCATACGAATGTAACTAAGGTTCTGAAATAGGTCTGCACTAAGGATTATAGAAATCGTTCCGTACCCATTTTCTATAATATTAATATCCATCGCGATTTTATCAAACGTGCGTAGCGAAGCCAGAAGTGTTTTCCAGATTTGATCTTCTCTCAACAATGCCTGCTGAAGTTGTACGGAGTTCTTACCAGAACTATCTGCCAAAACTTTCAATCCTTTTTGGGGAGCAAGCAAGTTCCGAGATAAGTAGGTCGACCTGCGATCCTGTTCTTTCGCCCTATCATAAAGCCAATTAGCAATACCAGCCGTCGAGCTTTCCGGACACTCTACCGTATCTTTATAGACAGCCCCTAACTTCTCAAGAAATTGTTTATCAATCGTCATTGTTTCCTCTGCAATACTATCTTCGGGAACATCATCACAGCAACTCAGTTCTACCCCCGAACACACTCCCCCACTAAGATTAGCAGAGAAAGCCAAATTGCTACTGAAAGCCAACCAAGCCAACACACAAAATATCTTCTTCATAATCCTTAATTTTTCTAACGCTTTTATTTTTTTCTCTCTTGAGGCAAAGATAACATTAAGTATTCCAATACACCTATTCTTCCCACAAAAAGCTGTTTCCATGACATAAGAAAATTGCACAAACGAAATTATCCCTATCTGATATTTAGAAATTAAAAGCTTGGGTTATTGGCAGATTTACGTACTGTGAGGGGGAAAGACATTATCTTTGCAGAAAACAAAAGATTTAGGCGAATGGTTGTAAGGAATGTGTTTGAGCCAGAAACGGCAGCAGATTTTTGGAAGCAGATGGTGGCGGCTTATGGATTGGAAGATGCTCAACAAATGTATCTCGAATTTGGCAAGATTTTTGGCCACTTTCTGCACCAACACTCGGCGCGGAGCACGGTGAAGTTGGTAGGAGCGTTCGCACAAACCGAATTTCTTCTGCGCGAACACGAGGTGCAACCATCGCTGTGCAAAGCTGTCAACGAAGCGCGCATACGTTTCCGGAAAGCAGGCAGCGGAGAACTTGCGATGGATGTTCTCCGCGAAAACGCTCCTTACGATTTCAAAGCCATTTGCTTATTTATTGAGCAGGTGGAAGAGACATCCGTACCGCCCGAAGTGGAAAGACTCTTTCCTACCAACCGCCCACAACGCACGCTGAAAGTGCCCGAAGCTGAATACCTGCGCGTACTGGTTAGCAAGGTGGACAACAACAACATCTACGGGCAGATAGAAGCAGAGCCCTTGGAGGTCGTCATCTGCTATTCCCACGGCAACACCATTTACAACTTCGATTGGACTTATCTGCGGCAGCAACTCCACGGCGGCTCGCAAATCAACATTATTCGCCCTCGCCTGTACGATGGTATCTTGTATCCCGAACTCATCATTGTAGAACCTGATTATCTGGTGGATATTTCTGCCATCGCGGCCTGCTTTGAAAATTATGCCCACTCGCCACTCATCTATCTGCTCAATAAGATTCGCGCAACGGAACCTACAGAAGCTATCTTACTCGGTAACTTGGCGGGGCAGTTGCTTGATGAAGAAGTCCACAGCGAGGGAGAAGGACAACCATACGCCGAAAGCGTGCAGCAATTCTTCAAAGGCAACGCCCTCAACCTCCTTGCTGCCAATGTATCGCCTGAATTCCATGAGAACGCTATCAAGCAGAAGCGCAATATTCATAAGGCTATCAAAAACGATATGCCGCAACAGCTGAAGGAGTATCAGCAGCGCAACGTGATGCTTGAGCCGTCTTTCTTCTCCGAAATGCTCGGTTTACAAGGACGTATGGACTTCCTGCAACTCGATCAAAAGGTACTCATCGAACAGAAGTCTGGCAAAGGCGGTTGGCCGCAACCCGATCCCAACACACCTGTTCACCAGGAGAAACACTATGTGCAAATGTTGCTCTACATGGCTTTACTGCGTTACAACTACCGTGAGCAATACGACCGCAACAACCACCATCTCAGTGCATTCCTCCTCTACTCTCGCTACCCTAACAGTTTGTTGGGAATGAGCTTTGCGCCCCAGCTTCTCTTTGAAGCCTTGAAAATCAGAAACGGTATAGCGCACAACGAACTACACTTTGCGGAAGGCGGACTGAAGCTGCTCGACACGCTGACGCCCGAACGGCTCAACGAACGCAAGGCACACGGCACGCTCTGGGAACGCTACCAGCGTCCACAGATTGAAGCCCTGCTTCGCCCTATCCACAATGCCTCGCCGCTGGAGCGGATGTACTATTTCCGCTTCCTCACCTTCATCGCAAACGAACACGTGCTCTCTAAGTTTGGCAACCGCACAAAAGAGAACTCTGGATTTGCCTCGGCGTGGCATGCCTCGCTCAACGAGAAGCGACAAGCGGGCAACATCTACGATCGTCTCCAACTGCTCTCCCCTTCCGTCAACGATTCTCCGCGTCCCGTCACACGCCTTGTACTGGGTTTTAGCGAACAGGTCGATAATGATATGTCAAACTTCCGCTTAAATGATGTTGTGGTGCTCTATCCTTACACGCCAGGACAGGAACCAGACCTGCGCCGCACAATGGTGTTCCGCTGCTCCATTGAGCAAGTGACAGCCAACCGCATTACGCTCGTTTTGCGCGCCCCACAAACGGATGCTAACGTCTTTCTCCGCGATGCCGACAAGCATTGGGCTATCGAGCACGACTTCATAGAATCGTCCTATAGTTCCCTCTATCGCGGAATGCACGCCTTCCTTTCTGCGCCACAAGAGCGGCGCGACTTGCTCCTCTTGCAGCGCGAACCCGCCGTCGACTCCTCGCTGCAACTCTGCGGCGATTATGGAAAATTCAATGAATTGGCTGTGCGCGTGAAGCAGGCACAGGATTTTTTCCTCATTATTGGCCCGCCGGGAACGGGCAAGACTTCTTTCGGACTCATGACGACACTCCACGAAGCATTGCTCACGCCTGATGCTTCCATATTGCTCTTGTCATACACGAACCGCGCGGTGGATGAGATTTGCAGCAAACTCGTGGAGGAAAAGCTCGACTTCATCCGTATCGGTAACGAACTGTCCTGTCCAGAGGTTTACCGTCCTTATCTCCTTTCTTCCACCGTGAGCGAATGCTCCAGACTGGCACAGGTGAAGGAGCGCATCATGAGTAGGCGTATCTTTGTGGGCACTACCACCGCGCTCAACACAAGTATGTCCCTCTTCCGCCTAAAGAGTTTTGATTTGGCCATCGTCGACGAGGCTTCACAGATTCTCGAGCCTCATCTGATGGAGCTTCTCTCGGCTGTGAAAGACAACGCCCCCGCCATACGGAAATTTATATTCATAGGCGATCATAAGCAGTTGCCGGCTGTGGTGCAACAGCATTCGGATGAATCGCGCGTACACGAAGCTGCTCTCAACGACATCCTACTGACCGACTGCCGCCTCTCGCTTTTCGAACGACTCCTCAAGCGCTATCGTGAACGCCCCGAGGTGGTCTTTATGCTGAAACGTCAAGGCCGAATGCACCACGATATTGCCGACTTCCCCAACCGTGCTTTCTACGGTGGACAATTAACAGAAGTGCCTTTAGAGCATCAGCAACAACCGCTACCTGAAGCTGCGCCAAACGCCGACTTCTTCAAAAACATTCTTACCACGCAGCGTCTGGCATTTATCGCCGCGCCTCAACCGGCAGAGTCGCCTTCCGATAAAGTAAATCAAACAGAAGCCGATTTGATTGCGGAAGCGGTGGTCAAAATCTATGAGCTGACGGGTAGCAGCTTCGATGTGGCACACACCGTAGGCATCATAGTGCCCTACCGCAACCAGATTGCCACCATCCGCAATACCCTCGACCGTTACGGTATTCCTGCGCTGCACGACATCACTATCGACACCGTTGAACGCTACCAAGGAAGTCAGCGCGACTATATCCTCTACGGTTTCACCATTCAGCAATACTATCAGCTGAACTTTCTCACCGACACCGTGTTTGAGGAGGATGGCACACTGATTGATCGAAAACTAAACGTAGCCATGACGCGTGCCCGAGAACACCTCCTGCTTTTCGGCAACCCCGACTTGCTATCCGCCGTCCCCACGTTCAAAGAACTTCTGGAATACACACAAGCGCGCGGCGCATATTTCAAGCCATCGGCAGATCTTTTCAATCATAACAAAGAAGAATAAAAAACCATGAGGAGATGTCAAAAAAAAGAATCGAGAAAAGGGCAAAAGTGCAAAGTCTTCTTTTCATCCACAGAAAGCTTTAACGTCTCCTACACTTGGCGTATACCTACCTCCCACAACAACAAAGCTTGCTTATCTTCCGCCCTACTTATTGGTTAAGATTTTTGGCAGAGTTGAAAAACTTATTAACTTTGCTGCTGCAAAATGCATTTTAGGGGTGCCCAGACCGTTTGGTCGGCTGAGAATATACCCTTACGAACTGAACCGGACAATTCCGGCGTAGTCAAAAATCAAAAAAACTCTATGATTAAGACTTACTTATTGGGCGGTGTCATGCTGATGGCCGTCCCCTCTCTCGAAGCGCAAACCGCTTCCGACTCTACGCGCTATTATCTCGAAGCTGCACAAGTCGTGGGCACTCGAGCATCGAGCAGAACACCTATGGCGTTCACCAACCTCTCCAAGAAAGCGCTCAGTGGTATCAATTTCGGACAAGACATTCCGTTCTTACTGAGCTTAACTCCCAGCGTAACAATGAGCAGCGATGCTGGGACCGGCATTGGATATACTTACCTGCGCATTCGTGGTACTGACCCCACGCGCATCAATGTGACCGCCAACGGTATTCCTTTGAACGATGCTGAATCTAATAATCTCTATTGGGTGAATATGGGCGATTTCGCCTCAACGCTCGGCTCTATCCAGGTGCAGCGCGGTGTGGGTACATCCACCAACGGCTCGGGAGCTTTCGGTGCTTCGGTAAATATGCAAACAGAAGCCGTTAATGATAATCCTTTCTTACAGGTGGACGGCTCTGCCGGTTCTTTCGGTACGCACAAAGAGAGTGTGCTCTTCGGCACAGGAATGCTGCGTGAGCATTGGGCGTTTAGCGGTCGACTTTCCAATATCGGCTCTGACGGTTACATTCGCCGCGCGTCCTCTCGCCTTAATTCTTACTTCTTCCAAGGAGGCTATTTTGCCGATAGAACCGTGGTGAAATTCATCACTTTCAACGGCACGGAGCGCACGGGCCACGCCTGGGACTACGCCACAAAGAGCCAGATGGAAAGTTTGGGGAGGAGATACAATCCCAGCGGGAAATACAAAGATGCGGATGGCAAGACGGCTTTCTACAAAAATCAGGTGGACAACTATCACCAACAGCACTATCAGCTCATCTGGAACCAGGATCTGACGGAAATGCTCAATCTCAACCTTGCCCTACACTATACGCACGGTAGTGGCTACTATGAACAATACAAAACGAACCGCAAACTGGTGGAATATGGGTTGCAACCTTTTATGCAGGACTTGGTGGACAAGAACGGGGTGGTAACACCTACGCTCATGAAGAAGCAAGACCTCATTCGCCGCAAATACTCCTCGGCCGACTTCTACGGAACGGTTTTCTCCCTCAACTACGAAAACAAGAACGGATTGGAAGCCACTTTAGGCGGAGGCTGGAACAAATATGATGGCTTGCACTATGGGCATGTGCTCTGGGTGCGCAACTATCTCGGTGCGCTCAATCCAGAACAGTCTTACTATAAAAATTACGCCCACAAGCAGGATATGAATGTCTATGGGCGTGTGAACTACAACTTCTGGCGTGGTCTCTCCGCGTATGCCGATTTGCAGTATCGCTATGTTGACTACAAAATGTATGGACCCAGCGATCAGCACAATGGTTCTACTTTTGTGCCCTACAATGTGCGTGCAAACTTCAGCTTCTTCAATCCCAAAGCTGGTATCCTCTGGCAGGTCAATCCTCACCATGCTGTCTACGCTTCCTATGCTATGGCGCACAAAGAACCTACACGCAACGACTACGAACAGGCCATTTGGAGCAAATACACACCAAAGAGCGAACGACTCAACGATTTCGAACTGGGCTACCGCTTCCAGAGCCGTAACTTCAGTGCAGCTGCCAATCTCTACTATATGCTCTACAAGGACCAGTTCGTCCTGACGGGCGAACAAGACCAGAACGGCGAGAAAGTGGCTCGCAATGTGGGCAACAGCTACCGCCGCGGATTGGAACTGCAAGCTGCTTGGACACCGACGAGCTTCCTGCGCTGGGATGCCAACTTAACGTGGAGCCACAACCGCATCAAGGACTACAAGGTGGTGCTTGACGACACGGGCGAAACATTCAATTTAGGGAACACACCCATTAGTTTCTCACCTAATCTCATCTTCAACAACACGTTCTCGGCCAACTGGGCAGGATTCCGCGCCAGCTTGCAGAGCCAGTTTGTGGGAGAGCAGTACATGACAAATACTGGCTTCAGAACCTTTGATGCGGGCAACAAAGATGGCGACCTAACCATCGATAAATACTTCGTTTCGAACTTTGATTTAACTTATACTTTCTCAAAGATTCACTTTGCCAAATCGCTCGCCCTCGGCCTAACGGTGTACAACATCTTCAATGAGAAATATGAGAGCAATGGTTCGGCCAGCACGCAAGTGAAGAGCAACGGCCAAGGCGGAGCTATGGCCTATCAGGATGCAAAAAGGAACAGCTATAGCGTGTATAGCGCACAAGCTCCGGCCAACTTCCTCGTGCATTTGAGTATCAGATTTTAAGCAATAAAACTTTTACGGCCCTTTCCAGCTATAGGAGAGGGCCGTAACCTTACGTATATGGACATATTTTTATTTCTCGACATTGTCGGCACGTGTATCGGTCTGGTCTATTTATGGCTCGAATACAACGCCAAGCGGTCACTATGGATTGTGAGCATGATTATGCCCGCCATCGACATTTTTCTGTACTACGAAAAAGGCTTGTATGCGGATTTCGGAATGGCGATCTATTATTTGCTGATAGCCATCTACGGATGGATAGTGTGGAACTTTGGACAAACAAAGCAGCAACCAGCCGTGAACCAGAAAAAGGTATACCGTCCCATCGTCAAGACTCCCACATGGCAAATACCGCTCCTCATACTCGCCTTTGCGGCGATTTGGGCACTGCTTTATTTCGTTCTCACAAAGACCAACTCTACCGTCCCCGTTCTCGACAGTATGGCCAACGCACTCTCCATCGTTGCCATGTGGATGCTAGCACGCAAATACATAGAGCAGTGGCTCGTGTGGTTCGTGGTAGATGCTATCCTCTGCGGTCTGTATATCTACAAGGGAGTTCCCTTTCATGGCATACTCTATGGCTTCTACACCATCGTAGCTATATTAGGTTATCAAAAGTGGCAAAGGATGCTGAAACTTTGAAGCCTTTGGCGGCGCTCCACCTAAAGCTCAAAAGCCAATACGCTTACCTCCTACCCAGATTTTCAAGGAAAAGCTTCAGCTGCTATATAAGCAACAAGCTATCCATATCATACAACTAA
>CAUSYJ010000050.1:0-9775 GCA_963535845.1 uncultured Alloprevotella sp. | reverse complement strand
CTGTTGTCAGCTATGTTATTATGGTCTCTGCCTATGTTCGGAGGAAATGGAAGCATCCAGCAAAAACCGATCAGAAAAGCCAAAACAACGACGCATCAACAAGCTGGGAAAAACACCAAAGCCAAAGGTACAACGGCGGGGAAAGCAACAGAGAATACTTCCTCCTATGTTGATTTGGGACTTAGTGTAAAGTGGGCTACATGTAATCTTGGTACCAGTGCTCCTCAGTACTTTGGCTCTTTTGTGTCATGGGGAAGTACATGGTCAGAAACCCCTGAATTTGACTGGACTTTTTATCCGCACACTGTTTCAAAAACATGGATAACCAAGTACTGTACTGATCCTGATATGGGCTATTCACCTACTAAAGGACAGAAAGGATTTGCCGATAATAAAACTACACTTGAAGCAAAGGATGATGTTGCCACAGTCCGACTCGGTTCTCCTTGGCGTATGCCAACACAAGCAGAATTTCAAGAATTGGTTGATAAATGTAAATGGACATGGACCATACTGAAAGGTACAGCAGGATACAAAGTTGTCAGTAAAAAGAATGGAAAATCTATATTCTTGCCTGCTGCCGGTTATCACTTGGAGATAGACCATTGTGATGTATTTGAATCTGGCGCGTATTGGACATCTTCACTTAGCAAGAGAAACAACTTGGAGGCATTCGCATTATATTTTAGTAAAGACGGTTATCGTGTATTTCCTTGTGAGCGCTTTGTGGGATATTATATACGACCTGTCCGCAAATAGAAAAAAGAAACAGGAGAATCAAAACAGGTCATTAGAAGATGTATATGATTCTCCCAATTTAATGCGTTACTGCAATTCATAAAAAAGCCCGACACTACCTTTAAAAGACTGGTAGTATCGGGCTTTTTATTGATTATATACGTGCACCACTACATCAAATTGCAGGCCACCGTAAGGCCGGCCATGACGATGCTGACCATGCTCATCAGTTTGATAAGGATGTTCAAACTTGGGCCTGATGTGTCCTTGAACGGATCGCCTACGGTGTCGCCTACGATCGTGGCTTTGTGGACGTCGCTACCCTTGCCGCCGAAGTTTCCTTCTTCCACGAATTTCTTAGCATTGTCCCATGCACCACCGGCATTGGCCATGAAGACAGCCAGCGTAAAGCCAGCGCAGAGGCCACCAACGAGGAGACCAAGCACACCGGCAACGCCGAGGACTACGCCTGTGACGATGGGGATGATGATGGCTAAGAGCGAGGGCAGAATCATTTCGTGCTGGGCAGCGCGCGTACTGATTTCGACACAGCTACCATAGTCGGGCGTGGCCTTGCCTTCGAGGATTCCTTTGATTTCGCGGAACTGGCGGCGCACTTCATCAACCATCTTGGCTGCGGCACGGCCGACAGCACCCATGGTGAGGCCGCAGAAAAGGAAGGCAGCCATCGCGCCAATGAATACGCCTACGAGTACGCGCGGGTTCATCAGCGTCACCTGGAAGTATTCCATCATTTCGGGCATCGAAGCCTTTGAAGGATCAAAGGCTTTGCCGGCCGCGTCGATGAATTGCTGTCCGCTCTCCATGGCTCGCATCATGGCGATTTTTATTTCTTCTACATAGGAAGCCAGCAAGGCCAGCGCGGTGAGTGCTGCCGAACCAATGGCAAAGCCTTTACCCGTGGCAGCGGTGGTATTGCCGAGGGCATCGAGTGCGTCCGTGCGGTGGCGCACCTCCTCGCCCAGCTCGCTCATCTCAGCGTTGCCGCCGGCGTTGTCGGCGATAGGGCCGTAAGCGTCCGTAGCGAGCGTGATACCCAGCGTGGACAACATTCCGACAGCTGCAATGCCGATGCCGTAGAGTCCTTTCGAGAGACTCTCAGCACTCATGGAGAGATCGAAATGATTGGCGCAGAGATAACTCAGCATGATGGCCACGCCGATAGTGAGCACGGGGATACAGGTGGAAATCATGCCCGTACCGATACCTTTGATGATGACCGTGGCAGAACCTGTCTGGGCCGATTCGGAAATAGCCTGGGTGGGTTTATAACTATGCGAGGTGTAAAACTCTGTGGCTTGTCCGATGATAACTCCCGCCGTCAGACCGCTGATGACGGAGAAACTCAGGCCTACCCAGTTGTCGAGGCCGAGGACATAAAGGATGAGAAACGTGGCAATTGCAATCAGCACAGCACTGGTATTGGTGCCGACGGCGAGCGAACGGAGCAACTGGCTCATACTTGCCCCTTCTTTGGTGCGCACGAGGAAGATACCGAAGAGCGAAAGGAAGATGCCGACGGCTGCAATAATCATGGGGGCGATGACAGCCCGCAGCTGCATCTCTCCAGCTGAAGCAAAGGCCGTGGCGCCTAAAGCTGCCGTAGAAAGGATGGAACCGCAATAGCTCTCATAAAGGTCGGCGCCCATACCAGCTACGTCGCCCACGTTGTCGCCTACGTTGTCGGCAATGGTGGCAGGGTTGCGCGGATCGTCCTCTGGGATGTCGGCTTCCACTTTTCCGACAATGTCCGCGCCTACATCGGCTGCTTTCGTATAGATACCGCCTCCAACGCGAGCGAAGAGGGCTTGGGTGGAAGCTCCCATACCGAAAGTGAGCATCGTGGTAGTGATAGTGATGAGCGCAACGTGGTCAGAGCCGTAGACATAGGAGAGGGCGATGAACCACAGGGCAATGTCCAAGAGGCCGAGGCCTACAACGACCAATCCCATTACCGCGCCAGAGCGGAAAGCAATACGCAAACCGCCGTCCAAACTCTTGCGCGCAGCATTGGCGGTTCGGGCAGAGGCATAGGTGGCGGTCTTCATACCGAAGAAGCCTGCCAAACCACTGAAAAGACCGCCCGTGAGGAAGGCGAAAGGTACCCAGGGATTTTGAATCTTAAGGACGTAGGCCATGAAAGCAAAGAGAACAACGAGTACTAAAAAGACTTTCAGCACTACGAAGTACTGCTGTTTGAGATAAGCCATTGCGCCTTTGCGGACGTGCTCTGCAATTTCGCGCATACGGGGTGTGCCCTCGTCGGCCTTCATCATACTCTTGAAGAAGAACCAGGCCATGGCCAACGCCACTACTGATGCGATGGGCACCAGCCAGAAAAGAGGAGTTACAGTCATAAATGTTTTTATTTAAGGTTTGATATTCTTGTCAGTATGTATGCTTTCATTGATTCGAAGGCCTAATATATGGAGTATTTTTTATCCACCCAAAAAAACATACAAAAAAGTAATATTTTTGCATCTTTACATGACAAATCGTGAGATTTTAGATAGAAAAAACTCCCCTTATCGCAATGATGAACACGATAAGGGGAGTGATGATTTTTCAGGATATTCTGACGGCCTCGAGCCACTGACTGAACGATAGAAAGGGTTGGATGCAGCCTAAGTGAGCACCTATTCTAACTTCTCTTTGAGATACTGAGCCGTATAGCCTTTGCCCTGCGCCACCAGTTCTTCGGGTGTACCGACAGCAACAATCTGTCCGCCGTCGCGTCCGCCTTCAGGGCCGAGGTCGATAACGTAGTCGGCCATTTTGATAACGTCCATGTTGTGCTCAATAATGAGAATGCTGTGGCCGCGCTCAATGAGTGCGTTGAAACTATGGAGGAGTTTTTGAATATCATGGAAGTGCAAACCGGTGGTAGGCTCGTCGAAAATGAAAAGTGTGGGCTCGGTGCGCTCCAGGCTTAGGTAGTAGGCCAGTTTCACACGCTGATTTTCACCGCCAGAAAGGGTGGAACTGCTTTGCCCTAACTTGATGTAGCCCAAACCTACATCTTGGAGTGGACGCAAGCGCTTGGAGATTTTCTCATTGCCATACTGGGTGAAAAATTCCACGGCTTGGTTGACGGTCATCTCAAGGATGTCGTGGATGTTCTTACCTTGATAGCGCACTTCGAGCACATCTTTCTTGAAGCGCATACCGTGGCAGGATTCGCAGGTGAGCACCAAATCGGCCATAAACTGCATCTCTACCTTGACAGTTCCCTCGCCTTTACATTCTTCACAGCGTCCGCCGTCGGCGTTGAAGCTGAAAAACGCGGGCGTGAAGTTCATCTGCTTGGACAAAGGCTGCGAAGCCATCAGTTTGCGGATTTCGTCGTAGGCTTTGATATAGGTGACGGGATTTGAGCGGGAGGACTTGCCGATGGGGTTTTGATCAACGAACTCTACACCTTTGATGGCCGTGAGGTCGCCGCAGAGACTGGAGAATTCGCCCGGCGTGTCGCTGGGTTCGTCCAACTTACGCTTCAGCGCATTGTAGAGAATCTTTTTTACCAAAGTTGATTTCCCCGATCCGCTTACGCCGGTGACCACGGTCATTATGTTGAGCGGGAATTTCACGTCTATACCGCGCAGGTTGTTCTCTCGAGCGCCTTTCACCTCTATGCTGTTGTTCCATTTCCGCCGGCTGCTCGGCAACAGAATCTTTTCGCGCTCGAGCAGATAGTTGACGGTGTGGCTTTGAGAACTTGTGGCGACAGACGGAACAGTCGTGTCGCTCTCCGTAGTATGGGCGGACAAAAGCGGGGCTACTTCGCCAGCGAACACAACCTGCCCGCCGAGGCGTCCGGCCTCTGGACCGATGTCTATGATATAGTCGGCGGCGCGCATGATTTCTTCGTCGTGTTCCACCACTATGACGGTGTTGCCCAAGTCCCGCAGCTGCTTGAGCACGTGTATAAGTCGGCCCGTATCGCGGGAATGTAGTCCGATGCTGGGCTCGTCGAGAATATAAAGCGAGCCTACTAAACTACTACCAAGACTGGTGGCCAGATTGATGCGCTGGCTTTCGCCGCCGGAAAGAGAGTTGGAGAGACGGTCAAGTGTGAGGTAGCCGAGGCCGACATCAGACAAAAAGTTCAGGCGGTTGCGGATTTCGGTCAGCAAACGCCGAGACACTTTTTCGTCGGCTTCATCTAACTGGAGATTGTTGAAGAACTGTTGTAAATCGCTGATGGGCATACGCACCAGTTCCATAATGTTGCGGCCGCCCACGTGTACATACGCTGCCGCAGGCTTCAAACGTGAGCCGTGGCAGGTGGGGCATATCGTTTTGCCTCTGTATCGTGCCAACATGACGCGGTATTGTATCTTGTACTGGTTCTCGCGAAGCATGTCGAAAAAGGCATCTATGAATACTTGGTCGGTCTTTTCCCGTTGATGCTCTTCAGCGTCGCCGTGCCAGAGTATGTCTTTTTCTTGCTGGGTAAGCTCATAGTAAGGCTTAAATATAGGAAAACCTTTCGGGCTTTGCCTACGTATAAACTCCTGCTTCCACATCCCCATTTTCTCACCTCTCCAACAAATCACAGCTCCATCCATGATGCTGAGCGACGTGTCAGGGACGACGAGTTTTTCGTCTATACCTATCACGCTGCCAAAGCCTTCGCACGTTGGACATGCCCCAGCTGGAGAATTGAAAGAGAACATCTGGTCGTTGGGTTCTTCAAAGCAAATGCCGTCGGCCTCAAAGCGAATGGAGAAGTGGTGCAGAGCGCGGCTCGGATAGAAGCGCAACAAGCATTCGCCATCTCCTTCAAAGAAGGCGGTTTCTACCGAATCGCGGAAGCGGTTTAGGACATCTTTGGAATTATCCACCGCGAGGCGGTCGATGAGTAGGTACACGCCGCTCGTTCCGCTTTCTGTAGCCGTGTTTTTCTGCTGCGCGTTCCAGGCTACCTCTATCTCGCTGAACTTTTCCTCGTCTGTCAGGAGGTCGTCGATATGGACGAGCGTTCCTCCCTGCAAGGTGTCGGAAGAGGCATTGGGCAAATCGACATCGAGGCGGGAGATGCCTTGCTTTAGATATACAGCCAATTGCTCACGGAGCGTTCGGCCGTGGCGCAACACTATGGGTGCCAACAGCGTGAAACGAGTGCCGGGAGAATAGGACAGCATGCAGCTGACAACATCCTCGCTACTGTGCTTCTTCACCTCCTGCCCGCTGACGGGACTAATCGTGTGGCCAGCTCGCGCAAAGAGCATACGCAAATAGTCGTACACTTCTGTGGATGTACCCACGGTAGAGCGCGGGTTGCGGGCCGTCACCTTTTGCTCGATAGCTATGGCGGGCGGAAGTCCTTTAATATAGTCGCAGTCGGGCTTATTCATGCGCCCGAGAAACTGACGGGCATAAGCCGACAGACTCTCCACATAGCGACGCTGCCCTTCGGCGTAGAGCGTGTCGAAAGCCAGCGATGATTTACCAGAACCACTCAGGCCCGTGATCACGACAAACTTACCTAAAGGGATTTCTAAATCTATATTTTTGAGATTATTGACGCGTGCACCTTTCACGCGGATCTGTTCTTCCATAAGAGCCATTTTGCTTGATTTGCAAAGATACTAATTTTTTTCTTGCTGCTGACCTCTGCTTTCTTCCTCCCATAGATAGCAATAGGAGTGGTCCTGCAATAGAACCACTCCTATATTATATATATGTATATGTCTTTCGAATCTTATTCTGCCGTTGCTGCAGCTGCACGCTTCTTACCCAGTACGCGGTTTGCGATAGGAGCAGCGAGGAAGATAGAGGACATCGTGCCGAAGATGACACCGAGAATCATTGCGAAAGCAAAGCTACGGATGCTGTCACCGCCGAGGATGAAGATACAGAGCAATACGAGCAACGTGGTCAATGAAGTCATCAACGTACGCGCCAGCGTCTGATTGATAGAATCATTGAAGAGTTTCGCCGTCTCACGCTGTGGGTAGAGACCTAAGTTCTCGCGGATACGGTCAAATACTACCACTTTATCATTGATTGAGTAACCAATAGCGGTTAGCACAGCTCCAACGAAGGTTTGGTCAACTTCAAGCGAGAAGGGAACCCATCCCCAGCAGAGGGAGTACATACCAATGATGAGCAGCGTATCGATGGTCAACGCTACAACAGAACCTATGGAGAACGCAACGTTGCGGAAACGCACGAGGATATAAACGAAGATGGCGATGAGGGAGAGCACTGTTGCCAAGATAGCATCCTTCGTCATTTCTGAAGCTACGCTGGCGCCCACCTTCTGCGCGCTCACGATGGAGCCGCCCGTGTGGTCGTCACGGTTCTTGAACGTATTGTAGTCGGCCTTGATGAGACCTGCGTCATGAAGCGACTTCCAGATTACTTGTTCTACCTGTTCATCAGCATTTGCCGCATCGCTATTGATCATATAGTTGGTTGTCAGACGCACTGCCTTGCCCTGCGTGGTACTTACCTCGATGGCATTAACAGTGGCGTTGTTGTCCAACGGGCGAATAGTCTTAGCAACCACTTCCTTCACTTGTTCTGGCGTCGTGTTCTTCTGCTCGAATTCGATCACGAAGTTGCGACCACCCGTGAAGTCGATACCTTTGCTCAGACCACGCACACCCAAGGATACAAGTCCTGCGAGCAGAACGATACCAAAGATAGCATAAGCTTTAGGAGCATTCTGGAGGAAGTTGAACTTGCTATTCTGCAACAGACCGCGACTGAGCTTCGTGTCAAACGTCAGGTGGAGCCACTTGTCCTTGTTGAGGAAATGTTCGAAGATGATACGGCTAATCCAAACGGCGGTGAAGAAGCTTGCACAAATACCGATACCCAGCGTGAGGGCGAAACCGCGGATGGGGCCTGTACCAACGTTGTACAGAATAACGGCGGTGATGATTGAAGTAAGGTTGGAGTCGAAGATTGCACTGAAGGCATTGCCGTAACCAGCTGCCAGCGCGCTCTTGATATTCTTACCTGCGGCCAACTCTTCTTTTGTACGCTCATAGATAAGCACGTTGGCATCGACAGCCATACCGAGCGACAACACCATACCGGCAATACCGCTCATCGTCAAGGCAGCCTGGAACGATGTAAGGACACCGGCCGTGAAGAAGAAGTTGAGAATCAGTGCGAGGTTTGCCACCATACCCGGAATAATACCGTAGTAGCAGCACATGAAGATCATCAACAGAACGAAGGCGATAATCGCGCTCTCGAGGCCGGCCTGGATAGAGGCAGCACCGAGTGACGGACCAATAGTCTCTTCAGAGATGATATTCGTAGGCGCGGGCATCTTACCAGAGTTGAGCACGTTGGCAAGGTCCTTAGTATCGTCGATAGTGAAAACACCGGAGATTTCAGTCTTACCGCCAGAAATCTGACCATTTACGCGCGGAGCGCTGTACACAACGCCATCGAGGACAACTGCCACATCGCGACCCACGTTCTTACCCGTCATAGCGGCCCATTCGCGAGAACCATCGCTCGTCATGTCCATCGAAACGATAGGAGCATGGGTTGTAGGATTAAAGTCGGCCTTTGCGTCAGCAATCACAGCTCCCTGCATGGTCGGCGTCATATTGTTGCCGTTTCCTTTGAGCGCATAGAGCGTCACAATGCCGCTGTTCGGCTTAACGTCCCAAGCCAGGCGCAGATCCTTCGGCAGCTTAGACTTAGCAGCCGGACTATTGATGATGGCATTTACTGCGGCAGTATCGGCCAAGCGAGCCACGCCCACAGCACTACCATCGCGACCGCCAGCGTTCATCACGAGCTGGCTAAACTTCAGAGCAGGAGTACTGGTCTTGGCAGCAGGCTGAGCCGTTGCTGTAGTATCAGTTGCGGTGGTGTCAGCAGCAGTACCGATGAGATCGAGGCTTGCCAACTGACTCTGAATCTCGGAGCGGTTGTAAGTCTCCCAGAATTCGAGGTTGGCACTTCCCTGAAGCAGCTTGCGCACACGTTCCGGTTCCTTGATACCTGGCATCTCGACCATAATCTGACCGATCTGGCCTTTACCACGAAGGATTTGGATATTGGGCTGAGCCACACCGAACTTATCAACACGCTGGCGTACCACGAGGTTAGCATTCTCTACGGCAGCATCAACCTCGTCGTTGAGCGCGCTACGCACCTCGTTGTCGGAAGAAGAGAACGTGATGTTCTTTGCCTTTAAGCCAGTTGCGAATACAGCACCTAACTTTCCTTGGCCGTTGGCTTCGCCATAACGACGAACGAACATTTCCACGAAGTCGCCCTTACCTTGCTTGTAGTCGGTATAAGCCTCATCAGCAGCTTTCTTGAAAGCTGGAGTGTTGGCATTGTCGCCAGCAAGATTTTTCACTACATCGGGAACAGAAACTTCGAGGATGACATCCATACCACCCTTCAAGTCAAGACCCAGACCGATCTGCAGGGCCTCGCAATCCTTGAGCGTTTTGCCAACAACGGGATAAACAACCACGTTGCGCATTGAATCAAGGTAGCGGTCACCCGAGCCTGCCACTTTCGCGTTCATAGCCTCCGCCTTGCTCTCGTAGTGGCGCACCACAAAAGAGAAAGAGAAGTAGAAGAGGCAAGTCAGCGCAAGCAGGACTGCAATGACTTTTACAAATCCTTTGTTTTGCATTGATTTTATTGATTTAGTTTTTTATTGAATTTGCTTATAGCTTGTGCTAAAATAAGTACAATTAGCGTGCAAATATACGCTTTTTTCACAATACAAAAGGGTTACTGCGCTGAAATTATAGCTTTTATATATAATAATGAGTGTGTTTGTCAGCGCCTCTGTATGCTTTCTTCACCACCTCCCGCGCCCTCTCCTGCTGCTCAAAGATTTCTGTAAAAAGAGTTTAATATACGGAGCAATAAGATACTCATTCCGCTAAATTTCTTTAAAAATAGCATTTTATAGAAAGAAAATTTGCTCAAACACTTGCAGGATAAAAAAAACTACTTACCTTTGCAACGTGTTTTTCATAGTATTAGATTTAAGGTTAACAAGGTTGGGATACAGTGGTAT
>CAUSYJ010000049.1:0-9845 GCA_963535845.1 uncultured Alloprevotella sp. | reverse complement strand
GCTATGAGCCAAAAGGTTCATCCCCGCGGCTTGTAGCACGCCACTTTTCATTTTAATAAAGAAATCATTATGAAAAAATATTTTAAGTCAGCATTGCTGCTTCTTTGCAGCGTTTGCCTCTTCGCTGCTTGTGCGGACGATAATGATTCAAATCCTACGCTGAAAATTCCGGAGACATTTGTGCTTAACACGCCAAACTATGCCGGCTATACCGTGGATTTGAAATCAACGACCGACTCGCTTTCTTTCTCTTGGTCACAGCCCGACTTTGGTGGCTTCCCCGTTGCGGCACATTATATGGTGCAAGTCTCTAAGGGCGATAGCTTCAAAGTTTCGCAAGAACAAGCCGATGCAGATAAAACCGGTGCTAAAAAGGCCGACTATGCCAACCTCTCAAGTGTGCTCACCGATTGCAAGTATAAATACTCCGCTGAAGAACTCGACAAGCTCATCGAACAACTCAACGGCTGGGATGAGACAAATATTCCCAACAAAGCAAATGTCTTTGTGCGCGTGATGTCCTATATCCCCACATCCACTGGTACAACCGATACGGTCTACTCCAATGTTGTGAAGCTCAATGTAGCTCCTTACTACGTGATGCTCAAGGCTGCCGAGCCCGAGCTTTGGTATCTCATCGGCGCTTGTATTGGTGATGGTCAATGGACCAATAGTGCCGACGCTGTCGGAAAGAGTATGATACCGATGTATGTAGCTCCCGATCAGACTTACAACGCGAAGACCGGTAAGGGCATTATCGAATACGTAGGCTATCTCACTACTGCTGGTTTCAAAGTAGTGAAAACTCCAGGTAGTTGGGATGACCAGTTCGGTTCTTCTGATGGCGCTCTGACCATTGTTCATAACGATGGTGGTTCTTCCAACATCTGTGTTCCTTCAGATGGCTACTACAAGATTACGCTCAATACGGAAAACTACAGCATGACTGTAGTTCCTTATACACCGGCTGTTTCCACTTATCCGCAGATGCTCATTGCTGGCGACTTCAACGGTTGGGGCACTTCAACGGCGATGACTGCGTGCGCATCCAGCAATAACCACGACTGGTTCTATGATCTTGATACCTCTGCCGATAAGACTACGGCGAAGTTCCTCACTGATAGCAGCTGGTCAACCAACTGGGGCGGCAACGACTTCCCGCGCGGCGCAGGGGCTCAAGGTGGAGCAAACATCCCTGTAGATGCTGGTAAGTATCGTGTCTTCTTCAACGACATCACAGGTGTCTATATGTTCATGGCTAAGTAATTATTGTTTTGTATGCTGCAAGGGCTGGTAAGCGGAATGCTCCGCTGCCAGCACCGCGCAGTTCAAAAAAGCTAAAAACGCATAAGTATGAAAAAAGTACTGTTTACAATGGGGCTGGCTTTGCTCTTTGCTGGTTGCTCCGATGATTATACGGACTGGGCACAACCGAAGCAGAACGCCCAAGAGGCAGCTCTTTCTGCCGCGCTCAATATAGAGCCTGCTGCAGCTATCGACTATGCCAACGTAACGACCGATTCTGTCTCTATCTATAAGGCAACTTTCACGGCCGAGAAAGCCACTGAACCTACTTATAAGGTTTGTTTGAAGAACGCTGCGGCTACCGATTCTGTCTATCTCAATTCCAATAAGAATGGTAAACTGGCTGCTGCCGACCTCAAGGCTGCTATTGAAAAGCTCTATGGCAAGCGTCCCAACAAACGCGAGATTCCTACAACGGTCTATGCCTACACCACAATGGGTGGAGCGTCTTTCCGTCTCGATAAGGCTATCACCGTAACGGCTACCCTCGTGGCTCCTGTCATTGAAGACGTTTACTACTTGGTGGGCACAAATTCCCACTGGACTACACCCGTTAAGTTCAACCACAGCACCGAGGACGTCTACGATGATCCTATCTTTACAATGACCGTCCCCGCACCTGTCAAGGCTGATGGTACTCGTGCTGATGCACAGTTTAAGATTGTCCCGGCATCCTGCATGAAGACCGACGGCTCTGCTGTTGAAAACTGGAGCGGTGCTTTAGGCTCCGACACAGAAAACGGTGATACTCGTCTCGAGGCTGGTATGGTGGCTCAAGGCGGTAGCTTCCTTCAGAGAGCTTCTGATGGTGCAAAATACTACACCATTAAGCTGAACATGATGGACTATACCATGACCATCGCTCCGCTCAACTATTCTGAGTATATCTATGCTCCAGGTACCGGCAATAGCTGGACTCCGGCTTCTGCACCTGCTTTGCATTCTGCCAACTTCAATGGCGTCTATGAAGGTTTCGCTTATCTCAAATCAGAGTTTAAGTTCACCAAGCAGCGCAATTGGGACAATGGCGAATACAACTGGAGCAGCTTCACAAGCTATCCTGCGGGTTTCACAGGCGAAGGCACTGGAAACATCAAGGTGGCTACTGCTGGCTACTACAAGATTACAGCCGATGTTCCTTCGGCTAAGTTCGAAGCTATTCCTACCACTTGGGGCATCATTGGTGATGCTACAGCAAAAGGTTGGGACGGTGACGAAGCCATGACATTTAATGAAGCCGATGAGAGCTGGACGATAACGACGACGCTCAAAGCCGGAACATTTAAGTTCCGCGCTAACGGTAGTTGGGACATCAACTTTGGTGGTAGTGCCAATAATCTTATCCAGAATGGCGATAATCTTTCTGTCGCTGCCGGTACTTACACCATTAAGTTGTACCTCTCTCGCAAGACTGCTAACCATTACTATTGCACGATTACTAAACAGTAAACTCCGGCATGTATTGTTATAACTGATTCTTTCCCCCATCCGGGATTCTCGGGTGGGGGAATTTTCAATTATAGCAAGTTTTCCGTGTTTGCTATTCGTTAGTGATGAAATCAAATATCAATAAAAATACTACGACACAATGAAGAAACGTACACTTCTCCTTTCCTGCTTCGCTCTGCTTCTTGCTTCGGCGCGCGCGCAAGCGCCGGCCGATTGTCAGGATGTGCTGTTGCAAGGATTCTTTTGGAACTCGCAGCAGCAAACAGGATGGGCACAACTGCTGCCTGCTGTTGATGAAATCGGGCAAAACTTCACGGGCATTTGGTTGCCGCCTTCAGCCAATCCCGAGGGAGGCTATACCGTTGGTGGAACGAATGTAGGCTATCATCCGCGCGTATGGAACGACCAAAACTCTTGTTGGGGAACGGCCGACAATCTGAAGACGCTAATCACGGCCTTCCATAACAAAGGCGTAAGAGTCATTGCCGACATCGTCATCAACCACCGTGCCGGCTATACCGATTGGGCAAACTTCTCGCCCGACAACTTCGGAGCGTATGGCTCTTACCAACTCACGTTAGCCGACATCTGTCGCAACGATGAGGTCAATACGGAAGCTGGAGCGGCCACTTTCCGCGCCACCTATGGCATGGCTACCGGTGCTAACGATACGGGAGAAAACTGGGGTGGCGCGAGAGATCTCGACCACACTTCAGCCAATGTGCAGAACGATGTAAAGGCCTATCTCAACTGGATGAAGGGGGAGATGGGCTACGACGGTTGGCGCTACGACTTCGTGAAAGGTTTCGAAGGAAAATATGTAGGAATCTACAACGACGCATCGCAGCCCTGGCTCAGCGTGGGTGAGTATTGGGATGGCAACTATGATGCCGTCAAAGCTTGGCTGGCTGCTACGGGCTATAAGTCCATGGCGTTCGATTTTCCCCAGAAATATGCAGCACTCAACAACGGTTTGGCTAAGAACAACTACGCCAATATGGCGTGGAAAGAGAATGGCACAACGCCGCGCCCTGCTGGTCTCATCCATAACAGCTCAACCAATCGTTATGCAGTTACCTTTGTTGACAATCATGATACTTACCGCGACGGCAGCAAATACACGGGCAATGTGGCGCAGGCTTATGCCTTTTTGTTGAGTGCTCCCGGCGTGCCCTGCGTCTTCTGGCCGCATTGGGTGGGTAATAAGACGATTATCAAGAATCAGATTGCTGCTCGCCGTGTGGCTGGCGTCACCTCGCAGAGCAATTGTGAGGTTGTGCGCAGTAGTACCTACTACGAGAGCCGCACCGAAGGCAAAAACGGCACATTGATTTGTCGTATCGGCAACGTAGCCACGATGCCAAAGACTGTTCCCGACGGCTACTTCCGCGCCTGTGGTGGCAACAACTGGGCTTTCTATCTGCCCACCGCTTTGCAGTCCGTTTACACCGGTGTGCAAACGCCTACCGTTACACCTCGCAGCGAAACTTCCGTCTACGACCTGCAAGGTCGCCGCGTCAGCACAACGCATTCTGGTCTCTATCTCATCAATGGCCAAAAGGTCTTGGTGAAGTGATAGGAGAGGCTTGTCCTAATCTGACTCCTCTGACCAGTCTGACGAGTCAGACCCGTCTGACTCGTCTGAAAAATCTCTGCCCCGTTCTATCTCTTCGACCAGTCGGACTCGTCAGACCCGTCCGACTCGTCTGAGCTCCACTGCTTCTCCAACAATTCTCCAATGCCACAAGCTGTGTTCTCTCACAGTTTTGTGGCATTTTTTCGTCTGTCCCTTTCTTTGTAAAAAAAGTTCTTATTCTATGGCCGCGAGAATGGCGCGAAATTCAACTTGCTTGATTGCGGGCAGGAATAACGCAGTTTTGGCGCACTATGAAATGGGGATATTTCCCACTTTTCGCGAGATGTTCCAGAATACAATAAGGAAGTTTTCAAACGCAATAAGCCTGCCAGCTGACAGCCTTATTGTGTCAGCGGACGGAATAAGGATAACGGCGCGCTTCTTTGTGAAAACTGCCGGCTTTTCTGCTTTTTGGGAGGGAATAATAAAGAAAAAAGTAGTCGGAAAAGCTTTCCAGAAGTGTACCCTAAAGTTTCGTGGAAAAACGAAAGACTTTTTCACATCTATATCTGAAAAGCCGAATGTCAAGAATAGGGGCGGCAATGTTTTGCTGCGATGTGGGAACAACTGATGCTGAATCCTTTTCTGCGAAGCAGTCATTTCTGTTGCAAAAGTTTGTATTTCTTTTTTTATTTTTTAATTTGCGCCCCGTTACCTATAAAGCAAATTTTTTACATTTCATGAAACTTTTAATCCCTTCCTTATTCTTAGGGGTCAGTGTGTTACTGCCCGTTGGAATGAAGGCGCAGGTAAGTGTGACGCGGACGGCAACGGACGTCAGTATCAGTAATGCTTATCTCGAACGTCATTTCAATATTTCAGGACAACACCTTCGGCCTGGAAAAATGGTCAATAAGCGCACCGCGCCTACTGCTACTTTCACTCCCTCTGCGGGGAGTGAAGAGTTTTCGCTCAATCCTGTCACACAGAAAAAGCAGGTGGGCGGTTTGCTCAACCGCGCTTCCTGGACGGTAACCGCCGATGGCTTTACGCCCGAAAATGGCTGCGGAACGCCCGCATCTATTATTGACGGCAATGATGCCACCTATTGGCATTCCAACTATACGGACGCTTCGATCGCAGAGATGCCCCACTGGTTTCTCGTGGATCTCGGTAGTAGCCAAACGTTCCGCAGTTTCGGCTATACCACGCGCCAAGCAGCCAAATCGGTCAACGGACACGCAAAAGAAATAGAGATACAAGCAGGCGATACTCCCACGGCTCTTACTACGGTCTATTCGGGAACAATGCCTTACAGTCTCAAGGAAATTTGGACAAATTTTAGCCACAACATAACGGCGCGCTACGTTAAAGTAATCATCAAGAGCAGTTGGAACGGTGCGAAGTTTGCCGCTTGCGGAGAATTCCGCCTGTCTTCAGAAGCACAGGCAGCCGCCACTGAGATGACAAAGCTTCCCCGTACGGGCTGGACGGCTACGGCCGATTCTTGGTGTCACGAAAGTGCTACGGTGGGCGATCCCTCTTTGGCCATTGATGGCGATGCCGCAACACTGTGGCATACCTTCTATTCCGGTCAGCAAGGCAACGGCTCTGCTGCTCTGCCTCATTCCCTAACCATCGATCTCGGGGCTGCTGCCACATTCCGCAGTTTTGGCTATCTGCCACGTTCCGGCTCGGAGGGAGTGCGCTCCAATGGAAATATTGCAGGCTATGAATTCTCCGTATCCGACAATGGTTCCGACTGGCAGACCGTCAAGACAGGCACACTCGCCTATACGGAGGTGGCCACGGTTTGGACAGATCTCGGTCGTGACATCACAGCGCGCTATGTGCGTCTGACAGAGACCAGCGCCGTCAACGGTCGCGAATTTGGCTGTTGTGCAGAGTTTAATCTTTCTGCGGACACTGTAGCCGTTCCGCTCCCTACGGCATTCTCCGCTTCTCAAATGACACTCGACAATGTCAGAGAAGAAAGTATCGACGGAGGTAAGCGTCTCGTCTTTGAGATGAAGCCTTATCAGCACGTGAACCCAGCAGATGGTGTCAGTGCTACGTGGAAGGTCAGTATGGTGGTGGAAATGAAAGAGAAGGACCATTTCCTTCATAAGTATCTCCTCATCAGTGGTGCAGACGAGGCAGCCCGCACCACACCCATCGACTATATCGAAATGGAGAATATGGGCGTTGAGGGCGTGGCAGCTAATCAGCGATGGTCTCACCCAGAAGGTTCTGGCGGTGTGGGAGGTATGAGTGCCTACACGATGAGTCTCGGTCAACCCTTCTATATCGACGGCCTTTTCTTTGGCTCGGAATTTCCGCAAGCCGAAAACGAAATTTCCAACGGCTTTGGCCATTCGCGCTACTACAGCGGGAAATCGCTCAGTAGCATTGCCAAAGACGGCGTTTTCCGTACTTGGCCTAACGTGGAAGGGGCTGCGCGCTCCGTTTCCGAAGTGGGAGTGATCCGTCAGGACTTCTTCTCCTACATTGAGACCATTGCGCGCCCCACTAAAGTACGTATGCAGTACAACAGTTGGTACGACTGGATGATGACCATTACGGAAGAGCGCATCAATACCAGTTTCAAACGAATGGAACGCGGCTTTACGCAGCACGGTCTCCGACCGATGGACTCCTATGTTGTGGATGATGGTTGGAACAACTATAACGTGAGCGATACGGAACGTTCTGGCACTACTTCCAACGTGTCTGGTTTCTGGGAATTCAATTCTAAATTCCCCACGGGGCTTCAGGGTGCAGCACAGATAGCTCACCGCTATGGTTCCGACTTTGGTATTTGGCTCGGCCCGCGTGGTGGCTACAATTTCAATGCAAGTTGGGGACATTTCCTTGAATCCCACGGTAACGGCACATATAATACGCGTTCGGGGGATGCTGTGACGGGCGACTCTGTCTATGTCTCCAAGCTGCGCGACTTTTTCCTCACCTGCCAGAAGGATTACGGGGTTAATTATTGGAAACTTGATGGCTTCTCCACGGTAGAACCGCAACCCAGCAATAATGGCCGTTATATCACGGGCGGGAAAAATGGCAACTACTATTTTACGGAGCATTGGGAGCGTTGGTACGATGTGTTCCGCACCCTTTACGCTGAGGCCTCTGGTCGTGGTAGCGACCTTTGGCTCAATCTTACTTGTTACGTCAATCCGAGTCCGTGGATTTTGCAGTTCTGCAACAGTGTGTGGATGCAGAATTCCAACGATATGGGACGGGCTGTAGTGGGCGGCCGCAATAGTGAACTCGACAAGCAATTAAGCTACCGCGATGATCGCTACTACGATTTCTACAATGCCAACGGTCTGCAATTTCCCCAGAGCCACATATTCAACCATGACCCTATCTACGGCAAGACGGACTGTATGAGTCCCAACGCTATGTCTGACAATGAGTTCCGTGCCTACCTTTACATGATGGCTACACGTGGTACGGCGTTCTGGGAAATGCTTTATTCTTACAACATGATGGACGAAGGCAACAAATGGCTTATCAATGCCGAAGCCCTCACGTTCATAGACAAGAATTACGAGACACTGCGCAATGCTGTCTACTTCGGCCGCTCGCCGAAGTCGGGCGAAATCTATGGCTACTCTTGTTGGCGTCCCGTGACAACAGGACAACAAGCGGAGGGTATTGTTTCGTTCCGCAATCCGTCAAACACTTCTAAGACTTTCACGTTTACGTTCGACAAAGCGGTAGGAGTTCCCGAAATGGCAAACAATCTGCATGCTGGCCTGATTATGCAATATAGCGGCACACCGGGTGCAGCGACAGCACTGACATGGACACCTGCTGCCACGACTTACGCATACGGTCAGAATATGCAACTGACGCTCCGTCCGGGTGAGATCCTCGTGCTCAGCTTTGGTGCGGCCGATACCACCCCCGCAACATTTACCACGGTGCGCTCTACGGAAGCTCGCAAAGTGGTGGCGCAGTTCTCCGAACCCGTCCGTCCCACAACTTCCGCCTTTGCTCTCTATGATGGAGCAACACTCGTTGGTCAGCCCACGGCAGTTTCCTTAGCGGCCGATTATCGCACCGTGACACTCACCTTTGCCAATGCTCTACAAGATAATAAGGCTTACACGCTGAAGGCACAGAATCTTTCGGATTGGAACAATGTTCTCTCTCAGGATGTATCTCCTGTCTTCTACTATAATGCAGGAGGTCTCGTTCTTCGCATAGATTCCACAGCGCAATTGCAGCAGGCAGAGACCGTAGCCACGCGTTCGGACCTCCGCGCCGGCGTTCAATTCCTTGCTTTGGATAAGCCTTATACCGCAGCGATTGAGAAGACGATAGGTGGGCGCGATGCTTTCACTTTCTCTACACTCGTTCGTACTACTACTGCCAATACAATCTTAGCACAGCAAGCAGGAGCTTGGAAATTGGAACTCGTGAATGGAAAACCCGTCTTCAAGGTGGGACATACCACCTTTGCTGCTGACTCTGTGGTGAACGATGGCCGTAACCATCAGATTACTGCTGTGCGCGAGGCAAACGGTATGGTGAAAGTCTATATTGATGGCAATTTGCAGGGCACTGCCTATAATGCTGCTTATGCTGAGGAAGTTCTCACGCCGGCTCCTCTTCAATTGGGCGGTACGGCCGGTTTGGAACTGGCCGCTGCCAGCCTCTATGTAGGAGCTGCCGATTACGAGAAAGCAGCAGCCGATGCTTCTGCAGCACTCACTGAAAAATACCTCATCAGTGTTACTGTCCCCACAGGACTTGACGTGACATTCACCCCTAAGGCTAAAGTGACAGCTGCCGGCGAGCAATTAGTAGCTGCCGTCGCACCAGGAAAAACTGTTTCGGTCAAGGCCGTGGCTCAAGACGGCTTCCGCCTTGCTGGCTACACGAAGGACGGTGCTCAGACAACGCTCAATGCTGGTAGGGATTCAGTTGTAACGGTGCACTTTGCCGCAGTGCGTGCCGACCATAATTTGGTGTTTGTGGTAAAGAAAGTCACAGGTATTGCTGAGGCTTCCGCCAATGGTCTGAAGGTGACGACAACACCGGCAAGCATAGAAGTGACTGGAGCTAGCCCACTCAGCGTTCGTGCCTACACCTCCGATGGTCGACTGTTGGGAACGGCGAAAGGAACAGACCGAGTTGTGCTCTCCACTACTGCTTGGCCTGCTGGAACCTATATCCTCGACATTATGACAGCTGGAATTTCTAAAACAGTAAAAATCCTGAAATAATCTCTTCAGCGCATCCGGCTTTTTCCTTTTGCCCCATGCGCTTCCCCCTTATTCGTCCTGCTGAAGCCCCTTCTTTGTGTGCTTCGGCAGGATTTTTCTTTTTCAAAACCCTAAAGTTTTTCGCTTTCCCTCCCCCAAAAAAAATAGGGCATCTATATCTGAGATGTCGAATGTTAGGGACAAGGGTAATAACGCTTTGCTGAGATGTGAGCATACTGGGCATAAAGCTCCAAGAATTTTAATTCAAAAAAATTACATGTTTGAAA
>CAUSYJ010000048.1:0-10395 GCA_963535845.1 uncultured Alloprevotella sp. | reverse complement strand
GTGTCAGGTTCTTTTTATGTAGGGGAGTTCTCCAATTGGAGAGAGAGTTTTCAATAAATAAATGTTTTATTGATTTTGTTTATCTTTTTTCTTTTCGCCCAACTCAATCACTTCTAAGTCCTTAAATTCTTTTCCGTCAACAGTGAAGCGGACGAGTGTGCGCACCTTTTGCCATCCTTGCAAGCCTGCCGCACCAGGATTGATATGTAGACAGCGGAGTGTTTTGTCGTAGAGGATTTTGAGAATGTGGCTATGTCCAGAGATGAAGAGGTCGGGCGGACTGGTGTACATTCTCCCAACGATGGAGCGATCGTAGTTGCCGGGGTAGCCGCCAATGTGTTTTATCATGATGTCGGCGTCTTCGCATTTGAACCGCAAGAGTTCGGGGAACATACGCCTAAGATCTCCACCGTCGCAGTTGCCGCAAACGGCGCGGAAGGGCTTGAAGGCTTGAAAGCGTTCGGCAAGTTCCGTAGAACCAATATCACCTGCGTGCCAGATTTCATCAACATCGGCGAAATACTTCTCGTAGCGTTCGTCCCAATAAGAATGAGTGTCGGAAAGCAGACCGATGCGTTTCATAGCCCAAACTTTGTTTTCACGAACTCCTTAATGATTTCGCCACTTTTCTCAATGCCTAAAACGCTGGTGTTGAGACAAAGGTGGTATGTGTCGGCTTCGCCCCATGTACGCGAACTATAGAAATTGTAGAATTCGGCACGTTGGCTTTCTCCCTTTTCGAGCAAACGACGAGCCACCTTGCGATCCACGTTGTGGCGTTCTATCACGCGCGAGATACGATCTTCATAGTTGGCTGTGAGAAAGATATTGATGCAACGCGGATTGTTGCGCAGAACATAGTCGGCAACGCGGCCGATGAAAACACTACTATGCGCGTTGGCAGCCTTGAGAATGGCGTCGCTCTGAAGGCGAAAGAGAGCCTCTTCAGAGATAGAATTGTTGTAGTATTCGCCCGTTCCAATCATAGGAATGACAGAACGGAAGGCATGTCCGAAGAAACCTTTCTTTTCATCGTTTTTCTCGAAAATGTCTTCGCTGTAGCCACTTTCTTTCGCCGCTACGGCAAGAATTTCTTTATCATAGTAGTCCATGTCGAACTCCTTAGCCAGAAAATGTCCGATGGCGCGGCCGCCAGCTCCGAGTTGTCGCCCGATAGTGATGACAAATGGTTCCATAAGTTGTTAGTTATAAGTTGAGCGAGCTGAGTTGCGCAGTTTCAGAAACATTGCTTTCATCTCTTGCTCTTTTATTTTATCATTTTTTTGAGTTTTCTCACTTGTCGCGCCTGCAGCGTGATGGCGATTAAGAACGCCAAAGTGTCAGCAGCAGGGAGAGAGAAGAGAACACCATTAACGGGATTGCTGAAGATATGTGGCAGAATCAGAATCAGCGGGATGAGGAAAATGAGCTGACGCGTGAGCGCGAGAAATATGCTCTTTCCCGAGAAGCCGATGCTCTGGAAGAATGCCACCGACATAATCTGAATGCCGACGAGCGGGAATGTAGCCACCATGATGCGCAGCGTGTGGGCTGCTTGCTGAATCAGTGCGGGCGAATCCTTTGCGAAGAGAGTGGCCAATGGTGTAGCAAAGATGAAGCACGCCAAACATCCCGTTGTGGTGATACATGTTGCAAATATAATAGCCTTTTTGAGGACTTCCAATAAACGATCATATTTTTGTGCGCCATAATTGTAGCCGGCAATGGGTTGCATCCCTTGGTTCAGACCGATGACAATCATAACGATGAAAAGTACCAGACGATAGGAGATGCCATACCCGCCTACTGCTACATCGCCTCCAAGGTTGGTTTCATTACCGTATTGCGTCAGACTGCGGGTGATGAGGATTGCCACGAGGCAGGCGCAGAGATTTATCAGAAATTGCGGTAGCCCCGTGATAAGTGATTTCTTGATAATGTCCCAGCGAATGTTGGGGAGTTTAGGTTCAAGATGCACGAGGTTCGATTTGTCGGCGAAGAGATGAAACTGCCACATCAGCATGATGAGCTGAGAGCACACTGTGGCGAGTGCTGCTCCTCGAATGCCCCAATGCAGCACAAAAATGAAGAGTGGCGCCAAGAGGCAGTTGCACACCACTGTTCCGATAGTTGCCATCATAGCTTTCTGCGGACGATTGGTGGAGCGAAGCAGAGCGTTCAGCCCCAAATACATGTGGGTGACGACGTTACCTGCCAGTATCACAGTCATAAAATCGTGAGCGGGCTCGATCGTCACATCGCTTGCTCCAAAAAAGCGCAAAATGGGAGTGAGGAACACCTGCAAGATAAATCCCAGCGAAAGCCCCATGGTGAGATTCATGAAGAGTACATTCCCCAGAATGTCCTGTGCCGTTTTGTAGTCTTTCTGTCCGAGCCGAATGGACATCAGCGTCGAACCGCCCACGCCTACCATGGCTCCAAAAGCAGCCGTAAGCAGCATGACCGGTCCGGTAAGTGCCAAACCCATAATGGCCTCAGGGCCGACGCCTTGTCCTATGAAAACACCATCAATGATGTTGTACACGGAAGATGTCGCCATTGCAACGATGGCTGGAATGGCATATTGCATCAAGAGTCTCCCTACGGGCTGTTCGCCCAAGGCGTTGAATTCTACTTGCTTCTCTCTGGTCATATACTTAGTCTTTTCGATGGCAAAGTTACTATTTTTTGCTCAAAAGTAGTCGAGCTCTTTTTTACTGTCTTATTATTTGACAAATGCATTTCTCAATATAGCGCGAGAATTTATCGTTTTAGCTAAAAAACATCTTTGAGCGAGCGTGAATTTCCATAGATGTAGTGGAAAATTACCCTTGGGAGTGGGTTGGTAAGCCTAAAAAGCGTGTTTTTTGCTGAAGGAGAACTGCTTGCTTCCTTATTATGTTTAGAAATGCAATAAGAATGTCAGCCAACAGTCTTATTGCATTTGAAAATATCCTTATTGTATTTTTCGGCATCCTTATTGGGACGGCCAGATGAGAAGGAAGAGTTTTAGGACCACTTTACTTTGAGATGAGTTTTAAGCCATTCTCAACTTGTCAGAATACGAATTATATTTACAAAGATGGGCGTTTTCTGAGTTTTTTAGATAACTTTTCCCCTTTTCTCTTTTATGGTTTTTTCCCTTAACCTTCATTGTTGGTAAATGATAAAAAGACTGGGTGACAGATGTCTGAAAAACATGGGTAGTTCAAGGTTCAGAATCGCCAAACTCTAAAAACTTGTACGTTTCTTTGTGCTTCGCATGCTTTATCGTATTTTTGCACAGATATATAATAAAGGTGTAAGCTAAAACATAAAATAAAGCTCTATGAGTGAACAAATGAAAAAAATCAAGCAGCTCGTCGAACTTCGTCAGAAAGCCCGCATGGGCGGTGGTGAGATCGCTATCGACAAGCAGCACGCCAAAGGTAAGGCTACGGCTCGTGAACGTATCGACATGCTCCTCGATAAGGGTTCTTTTGAGGAATTGGATATGTTCAAACTCCATCGCTGTTCCGATTTCGGAATGGAGAAGAAGAAATTCTTGGGTGATGGTGTAGTGGCTGGTTCAGGTACTATCAATGGTCGCCTTGTTTATGTCTTTGCTCAAGATTTCACCGTGAAGGGCGGTTCACTGTCAATAACAATGGCGGAGAAGATTTGCAAAGTGATGGATTTGGCTATGAAGCAAGGTTGTCCCTGCATCGGTTTGAACGATTCAGGCGGTGCGCGCATCCAGGAAGGTATCAACGCGCTGGCGGGCTTTGGTGAGATTTTCCAACGCAATATTGAAGCGAGCGGTGTGATTCCTCAAATCTCTGGTATCTGCGGTCCTTGTGCCGGTGGTGCTGTATATAGTCCAGCTTTGACCGACTTTGTTGTGATGCTGGAAGGCGTTAGCTATATGTTCCTTACTGGTCCGAAAGTGGTAAAGACAGTGACGGGTGAGGACGTAAGTCAGGAAGATTTGGGTGGCGCTCGTGTGCACAGTAGTGTTAGCGGTGTGGCTCATTTCACAGCTAAGACAGAAGAAGAATTTGCGGCTCTGATTCGCAAACTGCTCGAGTATGTTCCTCAGAACAATATGGAGAAAGCTCCAGCGAAGGAATGTACCGACCCGATTGACCGCAAAGAAGATTCCCTCAACGAACTTATCCCCGACAATCCCAACATGGCCTACGACATGTATAAGGTTATCTCTGCGATTGTTGACAATGGTGAGTTCTTGGAGGTTCATAGTCAGTTTGCTCGTAATATCATTGTAGGTTTTGCTCGTTTCAACGGTCAGAGTGTGGGTGTTGTGGCTAATCAGCCCAGTGTTTACGCTGGCGTTCTCGATAGCAATGCCAGCCGCAAGGCAGCTCGTTTCGTGCGCTTCTGCGACTGTTTCAATATTCCTATTGTTAGTCTCGTTGACGTGCCAGGCTTCTTGCCCGGTACAGGCCAGGAGTACAACGCCGTTATTGACCATGGTGCAAAATTGCTCTATGCTTACGGTGAAGCCACTGTGCCCAAGGTGACAGTTACACTGCGTAAGAGCTATGGTGGTTCCCATATCGTGATGGGTTGTAAGCAGCTCAAGGCCGATCTCAACTATGCTTGGCCCAGCGCAGAGATTGCCGTGATGGGTGCCTCTGGTGCGGTTGCCATTCTCAATGGCAAAGAAGCCAAAACACAGGAAGATCCCAAGGCTTTCTTGGCAGAAAAGGAGAAAGAATACAATACGCTTTTCACCAATCCTTATAAGGCTGCCGAATATGGTTATGTTGACGATATCATCGAGCCACGTAATACTCGCTTCCGCGTGATTCGCGCTTTGGCGCAACTGAAGAATAAGCGGGAAACGCGTCCTGTGAAGAAGCACGGTAATATTCCTTTATAAAATGTGTAAATGTGTGAGTGGGCGAAGTTGTACCTCTGTGCGATTCTTCCATTCCCATATTTTCGTATACACCTATTAGCACATTTTCAAAATGAAGACGTTCAAATATAACATCAATGGTCGTGAACTTTGCATCCGTGTAAGTGGCGAAGACAGTACGATTTCGGATATCCTTGTTGATGGGACATATCCGCAGGTGGCAGAAAGCGAAATGCCCGCTTATGCTGCTGTCATCTCGCTGGCTTTGCTGGAGAACGACATCGAAGTTGTCCACGATGACGAGCCAGATGTCATCACGTTGCAGCATCATCGCTCCTCATGGGGTAATCCCGTTAGTCTTTTACGCCCAGCTGTGGGTAGCTCATCTTGTTCTGACGATGTCGCAGTGCCTACGGGCGAAGTTTTCTAACCATACATTCATAACGAATCATAAAATATGAAGCAATATAAGTATAAAGTCAATGGTGCGCAGTATGACGTGACCATTAACGAGATTCAAGGTCAGTTGGCCAAGGTGGTTGTTAACGGCATCCCCTTTGATGTAGAGATGCAGAACTCGCAGCTCTCTGAGGATAACCTGCCCGATGTAACAACAACTGCTGCTCCAGCGGCTGCCCCAGCAGCTCCTGTTGCTGCCGCTCCGGCTGCTACTGAAGCCGCTCCTTCTGGTGCAGGTGAAGGTACGCCTGTGAAAGCTCCGCTACCAGGTGTTGTTACGAAAATCAACGTTTCAGTTGGTCAGCAGGTGAAGAAGGGCGAGAATGTTCTCGTTCTTGAAGCTATGAAGATGGAGAATAATATTGCGGCCGAGGCAGATGGTACTGTCAGCGGTATTGCTGTTAAGGCGGGCGATAGTGTGCTCGAAGGCGCAGTTCTTCTGACCATTGCCTAAGTCCTTTCTACCCGTCAGTCGGGTTGAGTGATAAAACAACGGAAGACTTTTATCCCCAGTGGGTAAAGTCTTCCGTTGTTTGTTGTATAAAGCCAGTGACTTATTCCTCTAATAAAGTGTTGAGTACTTTGCGACTGAGGCGATGCGCCTTCGCTTCGTTTTGCAACAGTTCGCGGATGTCGGGAGCTGCAAGGCGGGTACGGTTGCGCAGCAGTATAGGGATGAGCACTTGTGTTTGTTCCAAGCGCGCGTATTTGCCCAAGAGAGTGGGAGTAGGGTAGCCGTAGTGACGGATAAATTGGATGGCGCGGTCGAAGCAAATGGAGTCGGCCACAGCCATATTATTGACCAACATTGGAGAGGGACTTTGCAGAAGCACATCATGCGCCCCTTGCGCGTAGCCCCAAAGTTGTACGAGTTCTAAAGCCGCACTATCGCGCCGCGTCAGTTTGTCGCGGTGGAGAAGTTCGTTGGAAGCCATGGCGGAATAAGAAAGGCTTCCGAATAATACCAGTAGTAAAAGCGCGTGTTTCATCTTTTCGTTATTTTCTAAAGTCCATGATTTTGTGATTGGCTTTCTTTCGTCCGAGCGCACGGAGTTGGTAGAAGCCGTGAGGGAGATCGGCTGTGCTAAATACCGAGTCAGGGCGGAAGCGATGTATTTCTTGTCCAGTATTGTCCACCACGACAAAAACTTCTGCATCCACGTTGAGCTGGGGCACTTTTTGCCAATCCGCCGAAGGAGACAAAGCAGTCGTTTTCTTTTGTTGGCGGAGCGTTTCGAAGATGCCACCCATGGTTTGCAGTGGGTCGTTGTCGTAGCTGTGGGAGAGCCAATCGAACACGCCCTTTTCGTTGTCCGTCAGAAACTTGCTGCGGAAGAGACAAAAGCCGTTGAGATGTTGCGTGCGCAAGAAGTTGATTTGGCGTTGCAGCGCAACGAGCGGCCAGTTCTTCTCGCTCGCCGACAAGCAGTAGAGCCCCAATCCCGGAACAATCGCGCCGCGCTGAGCACGCTCTTTCCAGTCGAGCACAAAGGGGTAGAAATTATCCCCATCAAAGTACATCATCGGGAAGAGTACATCCATCGTTCCCTCGTTGAGCCATGCCACCGCATCCTGATGCACCGCGTCGCGCGCATTCCAGCCCCGCGAACTCTGCCGAGCCATGTCCGCATATTTTCCTACGGGCGAGCAACTCAGCACTATACCCGGTCGGACGCTATCTACAGCGCGGCGAATTTTACGCACCACGCGCGTCACGTTTTCCGTACGCCAACGGTTGAGCGGTTGCCCCTGTCCGTAGCGTTTGTAAGTCTGCGCATCATTAAAGCGGATGCCGTTTTCCGGATAACGGATGTAGTCGAGATGAATCCCATCAACGTCATAGTTTTGCGCAATTTCTTGGCAGATAGACGCAATATAGTCGCCCGTCGCTGGTACGCCAGGATCCATGAGATACTGGTCGTTACTGAGCTGACAAAGCTCCGGATGGCGACGCGGTAGAGAGCGGTTGCCCAGTCTTTTCATATCCGCCACTTTATTAACAGGGAACGCTACAACCCAAGCGTGGAGCTCCATTCCTCGTTTGTGCGCCTCGTCAAGAGCAAAGCGCAGTGGGTCGTAGTTGGGACTCTTGCCCGGCGTGCCTGTGAAAACTCCATCCCACGGCTCTATATCCGAGGGGTAAGCCGTTGTGCCGCGCAATCGAGTTTGGAAAAGTACCGTGTTGATACCCGCCTGCTGCAACCGATCGAGGATGTCGATGAGTTCCTGCTTCTGGCGGGTGATGCCCTCAGCGTTGTTGGCGCGCGTCTTGGGCCAGTCAAGCCCCATGAGCGTTGTAAGCCACACGGCGCGGTAATCCTTCTTCTCCACCTTTACGGGCTGAGCCGAAAGAAGCGAGAATGTTGAAGAGAAGAGTAGGAGTGTGAGAAAAAGTTTCTTCATTCAGTCAGAAAAAGATGAAACAAACCGACGGATGTTATTGCAATTGCTTGTAAAGCTCACGGAGCGCCGCGCGCGGCATACCGAGATTCACCGCCTTGTCAAGGTCGCTCCGTGCCGCACCAAAATCCTTTTGCAGAATCAGTACGCCAGCTCGCCCCACATAGAGCTCGCGATTGTCGGGCGCAAGGCGCAGCGCTTGGTCGTAGTCGTTGCGGAGCGCAGGAACGTTTTGCTGTTCCTCCTCCAGATGGATGCGATAGAGCAGCGCGTTGAGGTCCTGGGGATGCGCATTGATATAGATGCTGATGCGTTGGAGCGCCTCTTTCGGCCGCCCTTCCTTTTCGAGCGCCATAGCCAGAAGAATGGGCGCATTCGTATTGGAAGGATTGAACGAAAGCACCTTTTCCAAATCGTTGCGCGCATTGCTGTACTGTCGGTTTTGCAGATGAGCCGCTCCGCGCAAGAAGTAGAGCCGCTCCTGCAGCGAGTCGGTCTGTGCTGCTGGCATCAGCAAATCACAGTCGGTGATGCACGCCTGTGGGTTGTTATCTTGCAGATAAACTGTAGCTCTATCCATGCGCGCGCCATGATCCGACGGATTGAGGCGAAGCACCTCGGTGAAAGTCTCTATGGCTTCGCGATAGCGTCCTTGCGCAAGTGCAATCTGCCCTAAACTGCGCCGCAGGATATTGTTGCCTGGTGCTTTCGGACGAAGCCGCAAGCATTCGTGGAAGAGGCGTTCGGCCGCATTGAGCGAATCGGAATGCAGATAATTGTATGCCCACTTCAGGTTATCGGCATACTTGAGCGAATCCTCACGTTCTTGGCGCGCGTCCTTTGTCTGCACGTCGTAGTCGTGGAGGTTTTTGGAACGCACGGTGGTAGCCCCTTTTCGGAGTTCCACTATGGTTTGGCCCATCATCGGGATGATGCTGCCGAGCAGAAAGAGCAGCACTAATAATCGTTTCATACGGACAAAGATAGAGATAAAATAGGACAATGTGAAAAGCGAACTGCCCACGCAGCAGCTCGTGTGTAGTCTTTAGATTTTTTTATTACTTTTGCGCCGAAAAAATTATATAACGCTTAACAAATAGGCCCTTATGATGCTATCGGAGAAAGGAAAAGCTTTCTTGCAATTGCATATCTCTGTCCTGCTGGCAGGTTTCACTGGATTGTTCGGTAGGTTGGTGTCGCTCGATGCTGCCCAGTTGTCTTGGTGGCGAATGCTGCTCACCACACTCATCTTGGTCGTGTTCATCGGTTTTCCGCGCATCCCTCTCAAGCGCGCTTTACAGTTGGCCGCTTGCGGTGGTTTGTTGGGCATCCACTGGGTGTTGTTCTACGCCAGTATTCAGTATGCCAATGTTTCCATTGGTGTAGTGTGCTACGCCCTTGTGGGCTTCTTCACCGCCATTGTCGAGCCACTTGTTTTCCATAAGAAGTTCTCTCCTCGCGAGCTTGTCTATTCGCTCATCACCGTTGCCGGTCTCCTTTGCATCTTCTCGCTTGACAGCCGCTACCGCTTGGGCATAGCTATAGGTAGTATGGCCGCTTTCACGGCAGCAGTGGCCGCGATTTTTCTCAAGAAATACTCTCAAGAAGTGCGTTCGCGTGATGCGTTGGCTTATCAGATGATGGGCGGTTTCGTAGTGCTCACACTGCTTGTTCCGCTCTATCTTGCAGCATTTACGGATGTGCCCACGCTCTTCGTGCTTCCGCAAACGGTGGATCTTATGTGGATTTTCGGCCTGTCTTTGTTCTGCACCGTTGCCCTTTATTTCTTGCAGATTGCCGCCCTCAAAAGGCTTCCTGCTTTTACGGTGGAACTGAGCTACAACCTCGAACCCATCTACACCATTTGCATGGCGTTCATCTTCTTTGGTGAAGGGCGTGAACTGAACTTTTCGTTCTATTTGGGCATAGGCCTTGTGGTGCTTAGCGTGCTTCTCCAAACGCAGCGCGCTATGAAGAAGAAAGAGGCGTAAAAGAGCAGAGATTAATCTTCCTTCAACTTTCCGGTTTGAGATGCAACTAATTGATAATAGAATCCTTCCTTTTTAATGAGACTTTCATGATTACCTATTTCTACTATTATATTCCCTACAAGAATCATGCTGATAAAACTCACATCATGGGGCTTTATTCCAACATCTGTTACCTCTTCAAATCCCATTAACAAGAAAAGGGTTTGAAGAGGTATTAAAAAGAATTCTTACTCGCTGATTATCTGTAAAAAGGCATCAATGCGTTCTCCTTCATCCTTCGTGAGATGGGGGATTTGCTTTTTTAATAGATTTATACGTGAGCATAGTTGTTCTTTATCAGCCGTCAACTGATAGTTGATGAAGAGAAGTCGGATGTGAGTGTTCCAATCTCTTGGCTGGACGCTAAGATGTTCTTTACACAAGCGCTCTGCCTTTCGGAAAAAAAGCTCTGCATTTTCCTTGTCGCCGGTTTCTTTTGCTGCCAAAGCCCTAAAAGTTAAAAGGCGTATATCGGTAGGGTAGATAGATAGTCCCTTATTCAAATAAGTTATCATGTCAACCTTGTCCATTGCTGTAGCTTGCAGCTCATAATATCCCGGGAGAAAATTAGGATGAGAACGGAGTAGTGAGCACAAAAGACGAGCGTATTTTGTGCTTTTCGCTTTAAATAAAGACATTTCATCA
>CAUSYJ010000047.1:0-10734 GCA_963535845.1 uncultured Alloprevotella sp. | reverse complement strand
TTCTCGTCGTCCCATTGGAGCGAATCTTTGGCAAAACTTTGCACATCTTCCAACTCATCTGCTTGGAAACAGACGTGCCAAATATCTAAGGCACTGTAGCAAACTGTGTGTATTGTGGGATGTTGTTTGCTGTGTGTCTTGTGTTCTTTCCTCCCTTCTTGTTGGAATCTTTCCCAATCGGTACCTAAGAGTTTGACGAGGCGAGCGGTGACGGGGCATCCTGCAACATTCTGTTTGTCTGCATAGTTGATGGTGCGGAGGCTCTTATTGTTATCCCAATGGAGTTGGACTTCAAGTTCTTTTTCAAGCCACTTACGAATTTCAGAGAAGAGGAAATCTACTTTGACGCGGGCAGTGAAGACCTCGCGATAGAGTCTTTCTTTCATTTCTGTTGTAGGCTCTTGCCATTCGCTATCAATAGTGCGGCGATAGCGTATGTTGTTAATAAACGCCCACGCGCGGAACTTCTCAAATTCGGGATGGCCGATGGGGCAGCGTCCCTTCTTCGGCTCGAGAGTACATTTCCCAACGAGTCCCTTTTGAGACCGCAAGGGGTTCTTATAGAATATGGTACCTTCGCCCTTCTTTGTGCTGACAAGTCGTTTGTAGAGTTCGCTCTCTATGCTGAGTTCTTTCTGGAAGTTAAAAATGTATGTAATCTCTTTTTCGTAGAGATCGCGCGTTGCTTGGATATCTTCATTGTTGCGGATGCGCGTACCTTGCGATTCTAAGTAGGTAAATGCTTGGCCGATAGTCTTCAAGCCTTGTGTATCAAGTAGTTCTCGAAGACCTTTTGAGCGCTTCATCTCCGATTTCTTCATTTCTTGTTCGAGATCGTCGCTATTAGCGCTGAACTTCTCATTTTTCTCCTGTTCAGCAATCGTCTCCCCCTTGCTGCTCTTGAAACCTCTCCGTTGAGCAATATGATAGAGTGCGCGCCCGAGTTTGAATTTGTTTTCGGGAGAGGAGAAGTCGAGTTGCGTGGTAGCCAATTCGCAGCGCAATTGGTACGGACTGGTGTAGTCGGGTTTACCATCTGCATTGAAGTCAAGTTTTACCCAGCGATTGAAGCCTTCATCTCCAATAGGATATTCACGTTTCAGATTTTGTGTTTTATCATAAACGCTCCATTGTTTATAGGATTCTTCTGAAAGCGGACACAGCTTGTGGTCCATCAAAAGGCGCAATGTGGCCTGCAGGCGTCGGCGGCGATGTAGTTTGAGGCGGCGAGCACTTCTAAATGTTGTGCGTTGTGCTGCGTAAGAGAATTCTCCGCTTTTGTCCGTTCCTACACCTGCTTCAAAGATGTCTGAAGAGAAATATTCTAGTTGTTCCTTGAGATTATCTCCAAGGGCGGGATTGCGTAGAGAAATGCCTATAGAGTTGGTACCAAGATCAAGTCCGAGTGTCTTTTGTTCCATTTTTTAAGGTTTTTATGTTTGTATTTTAAATTATTCTGTATCTTTGCGGCAGATACGATGTGAAAGACTTTTCACAACAAGGCTATAAGCCGAAGATTTCTTGCTCCCGCGGTTTAACGTGGGAGTTTTTTTATTTCTTTTAGATAACTATTGCAAACATACGAAATAAAACAAAAAACTGCAAGGATTTATTAAAATGAACCAATACAAAGGAAAGCGTTATAAAACCTTCTTATTTACGATCAAAAGAAAAAGGCGCAGCCCATAAAGGGGTGCGCCTTTTTATAAAAAGGGATGAATAAGTGTCAATTAGATTTCGTTGCTCCAGTCCTCTTGAGTCTTGCGGACATAGGCAGCGTAGCGACGCTGAGCGGCCTTCTTTGTTTCGGCATAAAGCTCATCGGCCTGTGCGGGGAGAGCTTTGCGCAGTGACAAGAAGCGAACCTCGTTGTCGAGGAACTCTTGGAACTTGTCCCAATTAGGCTGTTTAGAATCGAGCGTGAACGGATTCTTGCCTTCTTTAGCCAATTCGGGGTTGAAGCGCCAGAGATGCCAGTAGCCACATTCAACGGCACGAGCTTCTTCGGCCTGACTGCGACCCATACCGCCCTTCACCTTCAAGCCGTGGTTGATACACGGTGAGTAAGCAATGATGAGTGATGGTCCGGGGTAGGCTTCTGCTTCGCGGAAGGCTTTGAGGCACTGTGCTTGGTCGGCACCCATTGCCACTTGGGCTACATAGATGTAGCCATAAGTTGCTTGCATCAAGCCGAGGTCTTTCTTCGTGATTCGCTTACCAGCTGCTGCAAACTGTGCGATAGCGCCGATAGGAGTAGACTTAGAAGACTGACCACCAGTGTTGGAGTAAACCTCGGTGTCGAGTACGAGGATGTTCACATCTTCGCCAGAAGCGAGCACGTGGTCAAGACCGCCGTAACCGATGTCATAAGAAGCACCGTCACCACCGATGATCCACTGGCTACGCTTCGTGAGGAAGTGGCTGAGTTCATCGAGCTGTGCGCAACCTGGGCAACCGTGTTCCTTACCTGCCTTGATGAATGGGAGGAGCTTGTCGGCTGCTGCGCGACTTGCTGCTGCATCGTCCTTGCCTGCTTCCCATTCCTGTGCTGCTGCCTTGAACTCTTCAGGTGCGCCGTCGCAAGCCTGAGCCAAGAGGGTGGAGATGCGAGCGCGCATCTTCTTGTTGGCGAGCAGCATACCCATACCAAATTCGCAGAAGTCCTCGAAGAGTGAGTTAGCCCAAGCTGGACCTTGACCCTTTTCGTTGGTAGTGTACGGAGTTGAAGGAATAGAGCCAGAATAGATAGAAGAACAACCTGTTGCGTTAGCCACCATTTCGCGGTCGCCAAAGAGTTGAGAAATCAACTTCACGTAAGGCGTTTCACCACAACCTGAGCAAGCACCAGAGAACTCGAAGAGCGGAGTTGCAAACTGGCTGTTCTTCGGGCTTTGTTTGATGTCAACGAGGTTTTGCTTAGATGTTACGTTCTTCTCGCAGTAGTCCCAGTTGTCGGCCTGGTCGAGCTGACTGTCGAACGGAACCATTTCGAGCGCCTTATTGCCACGCATACCCGGACAAACATCGGCACAGTTACCGCAGCCGAGACAGTCGAGAACGTCCACTTGCTGAACGAAGTGCATGCCCTTTAGAGCTGCAGGAGCCTTGATGTCGATCGTTTTGCCCTTGAAGCCTTTGAGCTCTTCCTCGTTGAGGACGAACGGACGGATAGTTGCGTGAGGACAAACGAAGGCACATTTGTTACACTGGATACAGTTTTCTGATTTCCAAACGGGAACGAAAGCTGCCACACCACGCTTGTCGTAAGCGGCAGTACCTTGCTGCCATGTACCGTCTACGCTGCATTCGTAAGCGCTAACGGGGAGCTTATCGCCCTGCTGTGCATTGATGGGGCGCACAATCTTGCTGATGAATGCTGGTTCATCGCGCTCCTCTTCAGCGTCAGCGGGAAGATTTGCCCATGCGGGATCTATTGTCAGCTGCTGGTATTCGCTACCGCGGTCAACAGCCTGATAGTTCTTGTTAACAACGTCTTCACCCTTGCGGCCGTAGGACTTAACGATGAATTTCTTCATCTGTTCTACTGCGAGGTCAACGGGGATGACGTTGGTGATGCGGAAGAATGCGGACTGCAAGATGGTGTTCGTGCGGTTGCCGAGGCCAATCTCTTGTGCAATCTTCGTAGCGTTGATATAGTAAACGGTGATGTTGTGCTCAGCAAAGTACTTCTTGATGTTGTTTGGCAAGAAGTCTACCAGCTCTTGTCCCTCATGGATCGTGTTGAGAAGGAATGTTCCGTTGTCGCGCAAACCTTCGAGCACGTGGTACATACGGAGGTATGCCTGAACGTGACAAGCCACGAAGTTAGGTGTCTTGATCTGATAGGTGCTGCGGATGGGCGTGTCGCCGAAGCGCAGGTGAGAGCAGGTGAAACCGCCCGACTTCTTAGAGTCGTAGCTGAAGTAGGCCTGACAGTACTTGTTGGTGTTGTCACCAATGATCTTGACTGAGTTCTTGTTGGCACCTACCGTACCATCTGCACCCAGACCATAGAACTTGGCTTCGAAGATGCCTTCGCCGCCGAGAGCCTGTTCTTTCTCCAAGGGCAGTGACTCGAACGTTACGTCGTCCACGATACCCACACTAAAGTGGTTCTTAGGCTCAGGCAGAGCGAGGTTGTCGTAAACGCTGATAATCATTGTCGGAGTGGTGTCGCAAGAACCGAGACCATAACGGCCGCCAACGATCAATGGGCGATTCTCCTGATCGTAGAAGGCTTCCTTCACATCCAGATAGAGCGGTTCGCCTTCTGCCCCAGGTTCCTTCGTGCGGTCGAGCACAGCGATGCGCTTGCAAGTCTTGGGGACTGCTGCAAGGAGGTGCTTCTTGCTGAACGGACGATAGAGGTGTACGCTGATGAGACCCACCTTGCGGCCTTGTGCCATGAGGTGGTCGATGGCCTCGCGAGCTGCTTCGGTCACTGAACCCATACAGATGATAACATCTGTAGCATCTTCTGCACCGTAGTAGCTGAAGAGTTTGTATTCACGACCTGTGATGCGGCTCACTTCCTTCATGTATTTTTCAACGATGCCTGGGATGGCAGCGTAGTACTTATTGGAAGCTTCGCGATGCGCAAAGAAGGTTTCGGGGTTCTCTGCCATACCGCGTGCCACAGGGCGTTCAGGGCTGAGTGCGCGGGCGCGGAATTCAGAGAGAGCCTTCTGATCCACGAGCGGACGGAGTTCTTCTTGATCTATCTCCTCGATCTTCTGATATTCGTGAGAGGTGCGGAAACCGTCGAAGAAGTTGATGAAAGGTACGCGGGCTTCGATGGTTGCCAGGTGGGCAACGGCGCTCAAGTCCATCACCTCCTGCACACTGCCTTCGCAGAGCATAGCGAAACCTGTCTGGCGGCAAGCCATGACGTCACTATGATCGCCGAAGATACAGAGAGAGTGAGTGGCCAACGTACGAGCGGATACGTGGAAAACGCACGGCAGCAGTTCGCCAGCAATTTTGTACATATTCGGGATCATCAGGAGCAAACCCTGAGAAGCTGTAAACGTAGTGGTCAGCGCACCGGCTTGGAGTGAACCGTGTACGGCACCTGCTGCACCTCCTTCGGACTGCATTTCCTGAACGGAAACGGTGTCGCCGAAAAGGTTCTTGCGGTCTTGTGCGGCCCATTCATCAACGTGTTCGGCCATCGGGCTTGATGGCGTGATGGGATAGATGGCAGCAACCTCGGAGAACATGTAGGCTACATGTGCTGCGGCTTGGTTACCGTCACAAGTGATAAATTTCTTTTCTTTTGCCATAAGTTATAGAAAAAATATAAATTGTGAATTGTCGTTTGTTTGGCAGACTCACTGCCATGTATGAGTTAGCGAGCCGAGCCTCTTGTGCTCGGCTCGCTGTATGGGGACAGACTAATAGAGGAAGCCGAACAACCAAATGGGGATTTCGTTGTCGCGGCCCACTTCTGTCTGATAGCGGGCAAGATATGTATTGGGAGCATTCTTCACACGGCGTGAACGGTCGCATACACATACGTTGGTGATACCATCAATAAGGAAAACGCCGTCGCGGCGTGTACTGTTGATTTTGTGGTGCCGCCACATCACGTTTACAAAGAATGTCTCCATCACGTTCTGCGTTGTAATGCCTGGTGCTTGCATACCATACACCAGATTGGAGTCGTGGAGATAGATGGCTGCAGGCTTTTTGGGATGTTCGCTGCCTTCGCGGTAAATCGTGTTGATGAGGCGCGCCTCTTCGAGATATTCGATATAGTTCATCACTGTGGCACGGCTCGTTTGGATTTCCTCTGCCAGCTTCGACACATTGGGCGCGTTGTTCTCCCCATTGGCTGCCAGGAGATAAAGCAACTTCTTGATTTTCGATAGGTAGCTCAGCTCTACTTGCTTGCGGAAGAGAACGTCCACTTCAATCATGTTGTTCATCGCTTTCAGTAGGGCCTCGGTGAAATTGCGGTTTTCGAGGTAGAAGGGGTAGTAACCGTGATGCAGATAGTCCTGGAAATGTTCTTGTGGGCGTACTTTTGGGAGGATAGCCTTGAGGATGTGTTCGTGGTCCTCCAAAATCTGCGGCAGGGTGTAAGTTCCCAATTCGAGACCTGTCTGCTGGTTGATATATTCGCGGAAAGAGAAGCCGTGGAGCACATAACTGCGTGTGATGCGATCCAACTCGTGGTTGGCATTTGCTCCTTCGCCATGTACGCTCGTTGTGGAGTAAACAACGCGCAGATAAGGGTAGGCGTGGTATATCTCTACCAGCTGGTCTTTCCAGTTGGGGAGTTTGAAAGCTTGGTCTATAATCAGCACTTGCCCTCCACGGTCCACAAATTCGCGGACGAGTTCTTGCAGACCACGTCCTTGGAAGTAGAAATTATTGGCACTGATATAGAGAGCTTGGTGCAGTTGAGGATCGAAAAATTCCTTGGCATACTCGAGTAAGAAGCTCGTTCGTCCAACACCTCGCGGCCCACGGATGGCTATCATGCGGTAACTCCAGTCGATATTGTCCATCAATGTGCGACGAACTACTGTCTTCAAATGACTGACGAGGTACTCATGTGTCTGGAAAAAAGGTTCTATCACGGCGTAATTTATTTAGTGCTCACATTTATAGAACTTCGCTCCTTGGGGGAGTTCTGTGTCCTGATGGAGCTATTAGGTTGCAAATTTACTTATTTATTATTGTATATACAAATTTAGTTCCTACTCTTTTTCTCCCTTTTCTGTCTGTCGCCACTCCTTGTTGTAGGCATCATCGGCCTTCTTTTGTCTTCTTTTTTGTTGTCTTCTTTTCCTTGTTGTTTTTGGTGGATTGAAGGCTACTTTTAGTCTGTTTTTGGGATGTGTTTGTGTAGTCATTTACTACCTTTATTCTTGACAATACTACTTATGTAAATAGCGAGCGGCGAAATCTTTTTGGGTGGAAAAATGAGGAAGAAGTGAAAAAATAAAACTACAAAAATGCTCAATTTTCACTATTGTGGTTGATGGAATAAGGATGTTCTTGAAAAAGTGGAGCGAGATGCTCCTGGCTGGTTCTGTTCTTTTCGTGTTTCTCCTTATTGCGCTGTTAGACGCGATAAGGCTATCAGCTGACGCAATAAGGAAGCTGGCCGATAGCCTTATTGTATCGACGGATTGCAGTATTCTGTCTGTATTTCAAAAGGAAGGGTATTGTGAGGATATTATCGAAAGGCTGGTTTTCTTGCGATTCTCAGTCTTGTAAAATAAGAATTCTGTTTACAAAACTAAGGTGTTGAAAAACTTCTTGTAAAAAACAATTAATTCTCTTCGATTTGTGTGAGCGTAAGTAGTCTCTGTTCATTGACACATTCCCTCATTAGCATATTAGCCCATTAACGAGCTTGCTCGCGCCCCATTAGCACATTAGCACATTTTTTCATTACCTCCTTCTTATCAGCAGATAGAACACCATCGGGACGCCGAGCAGCGGCGTGAGTGTGTTCAAGGGTAGTGTGCCGCGGTCGCCAGGTAGCAGACTCACGACGTTGCAAAGCAACGCCACGTTGGCACCCCAAATCATGGTGGCGGGCAAAAGGCGATGGTGATCGCTGGTGCGCAATGTGAGGCGCGCGGCATGAGGTACGGCCAGTCCGATGAATGAGATGGGACCGCATAGAGCAGTGACAACAGCCGTCAGAAGTCCCGTGAGCAGCAATACGATGGTGCGGCTGCCCACTACGTTTGTCCCCAGATTTTGCGCGTAGTTGTCGCCCAATAGGAGGGCATTTAGAGGTTTGGCCATGAAGATGGTGGCGGCGAGCGTCAGCAGGATAACGGTGGCGAAGAGAGGGAGTCGCTCCAGCGTGACCCCACTGAAGTTTCCCAGTCCCCAAATCATGAAACTCTGCACGCCTTGCGCTGTGGCGTAGAAGCTGAGGAGCGAAATGAGCGATGAGGTGATGAAACTAATCATCACGCCCGCGATGAGCAGCGTGAGCGTTCCGGGCATCCGCCGACTGAAGATGAGGAGCAGTACGATGACCACGGCGGCCCCTATAAAAGCAGCCACCACGGTGAGCAGGAAGCCACTCAGTGTGAGTTCGCCAGCCGTGAATGTGCCGCCCAGCAAAAGCATGGCGATGGCAACGCCCAATCCTGCACCACTATTGACGCCCAGAATACTCGGGTCGGCCAGCGGATTGGCAAAAATGGTTTGCAACAACAAGCCTGCCACGGCCAGCGCAGCACCTGCCATAGCAGCGGTGAGCAAAGCCGGTAAGCGCGATTGCAGGACGATGAAAGCCGTGGCGCTCGTAGTGTCGTTGCCCGTCAGAGCCTGCCACACTTCGCCTGCTGGTAGGTCAATGCTACCCCAAAAGAGATTGGCCGTGGTGAGCAAAAGGAGTAGACCTACGCTTGCGGCATTCCAGAGGGTGCGCATCCTGCGGGCGTGGGAATCTCTTTGTGGGGACGTACTGTCGGTGGTGCGCGTCGGTTGGTCGGGCATAAAAGTGTAAGGAAAAGAGGGTTATTTCATCGGGAAGAAATACCGCGTTTGATAGTCGGGCAGTATTTCCGGATGGAAAATCTTGATGAGGTCTTTCAGCAGAAAGTCGGGGCGGAATGGGGCTTCCTCGAAATAGGGCACTTTCATAGAGTTGCAGTACCAAATGTGGTGTTCGCGGAACGCCTTGAACTGAGCGTTGGGCGCGAAGTCCTGTTGCAACTGTGCGTAGGTCAGATCCGTTGGACCGCCGCTCTTGATGAGCCAGAGGTCGGCAGCATGTGCTTTCTGGAAGACGGTTTCGAACGAGAGAGACACAGAACCGCTCTCGTTATTGTTGGCGAAGCAATAGTTGGCACCTGCATCCTTGTAGAGGCTACCTAAATAGCTCTTGCCGCCAGGAACGTACCACGCGCCGCCTTGCTTTTGGTCGATGAGCAGCGTGGGGCGTGTGGTGGTTTTTTGAACCGTTGCAGTTAGCTCGGTGTAGTTCTTTTCCACGATTTTGAAAAGGCTATCGGCCGTGGCCTCTCGCCCAAAGAGCAGTCCGAAGAAGCGCATCCATTCCGCCCGCCCCAGCGGCGTGGCTTCCATATAGTCGGCGCATTCTATCAGAGGAATATTGAGTTTTTCAATACCGCCGTAACTGGCGTTCTGAAAGGGAGAAACAAGCAGTGCGTCTGCATGGCTCGCTATCATCTTTTCCAAATCGGGCAGGGTAGACATCCCCATGTTTGCGAGCTTTCCGTCGGTCACTGCCTGGCGCAGTTCGGGGCGCATGATATAGTCGTAGTCGCACACGCCGCAGAGCTGCTTCATTGCACCAAGGTCGCAAAGCAAGCTCCCGTGGACGCTCGTGAACGCAACGGCGCGTTCCAGCGGTGTGCGCACTATCGTGCCTTTGGGGCATTGAGTGGGCATCGGAGCGGAGCGTGGGATGAGGATGTAGCGATGGAGTGTTCGCCCTTTGTTCCATGCGTCCATGACATCGCAAACGGTGAAGCTGTCCGCGTGTTCTATCTTGAGGAGCTGAGCATACTGGATGCCGCCGTCTTTCGCTCCTTGGATGGTCTCGGCTTGCTTGCCAGCGCAGCCCGTGAGTAGGAGGTGGGCGAAGAGGACGGACAAGGTGAAGAGGAGGCCCCATGCGTGGCGGCGCGCCCTTTTCGTGTGAGAATATTGCTGTTGTATGTGGTTTTTCATCACTAATAATTAGATGGAGATTTCCCCGCAAAGGCTCGTGTTCATAAGCTTGTGGATGGTGTCGCGGTCGTAGTTGTGTCCCAGGAGGAACATGAGCTTTGTTAGCATTGATTCGGGCGTGGAGTCGTAGCCATTTATCACGCCAGCTTGCAGGAGTTGTAGACCTGTTTCATAACGGCGCATCTCCACGCGACCTTCGGAACATTGCGTGATATTGGCCAGTATGACACCTTGATCGTCCAATCTTTTTAGGCAATCAATGAACCACGGCTTTTGTGGAGCGTTGCCCGCGCCAAAGGTTTTCAACACTACGCCGCGAAGGTTGGGGACGCTGAGGAAATGCTCTACGAATTCTTTACGTATGCCTGGGAAAATCGTCAGAATCATGACGTGGTCGTCCATCAAGAAGTGGGGCTTAAGCGGGCGGGAGAAGTCGCGCGGCAAGATCAGACGTGGTTCGTATTTGATGTTGATGCCTGCATGAGCCAGTGAGGGATAGTTGAAGGAGCGGAAAGCATTAAATCCTTCTGCATTTATCTTTGTGGTGCGATTGCCGCGCATCAGTCGGCTGTCGAAATAGATGCAGACCTCGGGAACTATAGGCGTGCCGTCGGGGTTCTTGGCGGCGGCAATCTCTATGCTTGTCAGGAGATTTTCTTTGCCGTCGGTGCGCAACTGTCCGATGGGCAACTGCGAGCCGGTGATAATAACGGGTTTAGACAAGTCCTCCAGCAAGAAGCTCAGAGCTGAGGCGGTGTAGGCCATCGTGTCTGTGCCGTGAAGCACAACAAAGCCGTCGAAGTCGTTGTAGTGTTTGTCGATTATTTTTGCTATCTCAATCCAATTCTTCGGGTCCATGTCACTGGAGTCGATAGGGGGGTCGAAGGAAAAAGCCTTCACGCAGTAGTCCATGCGGTTCACTTCTGGCACCATCTTTTGGAAGCGATCAAATCCGAAGTTTTCTAATGCGCCCGTCACGGGGTTTTCTATCATTCCGATAGTACCACCAGTGTAAATAATCAAAATAGAGGTCATAAAATATGTATTTTATGGGGCAAACAT
>CAUSYJ010000046.1:0-10739 GCA_963535845.1 uncultured Alloprevotella sp. | reverse complement strand
GGATAAAGACGAGTATGCAAGGATTGGAAAAAATAAAAAATATTGTATTTTTGTATTCCATACTTGTAATACAATTTTACTATGACTCAACAAGGAACAAATGAAGCCTTCAAGGTTGTCCACCAATCTTTCGACACACGCGAAGCCATCGACGAGGCCAAACGATGCCTCCACTGCAAAGTGCCACTGTGCCGAAAAGGCTGCCCGATAAACAACAACATACCAGAGTTTATCCACCAGCTCTCGAAAGGGAACATCGGCGATGCCATGGCCATCATCAACGAAACGTCGGACCTTCCCGCCATCTGTGGTCGTGTTTGTCCGCACGAAAAACAATGCCAAGGCAGTTGTGTTCTCAATAAGAAAGGAAACCCCATACAGATTGGGCGACTCGAATCCTTCATTGCCGATTTCGATACGAAGATGCAGTTCAACCGCGAACGTATCGTGCAGAAAAGTCGTGGCAAGATAGCCGTGATCGGTTCAGGCCCCGCCGGTCTGACGGTGGCGGGCAATCTGGCGCGCAAAGGGTTCTCTGTCACCATCTACGAGGCACAGAAAGAACCGGGAGGTGTACTGATGTTCGGCATCCCAGAATACCGTTTGCCCAAAACTGTTGTGAGAGCGGAGATAGAAAAGATAGAGGAGCTGGGCGTAAACTTCATCACCAACACCATGGTGGGAGAAAACGGCCTGACTGTTGATTCACTCTTCACGCAAGGTTTCGACGCCATCTTCATGGGAACAGGTACGTCCGTCCCTATCGATATGAACGATGTGAAAGGTGCGCGCCTGCGCGGAGTGAATCAAGCCACCTATCTGCTCCACCAAGTGAACGCTTTCAACGAGGGAGCCATCAGCGCGCGCAACGTACCCGTCAAAGCAGGAGAGCGCGTGGGCGTTATAGGGGGAGGAAATGTGGCTATGGACGCTGCCCGCACCGCCATCCGCCTCGGAGCTGACGTCACGATTATCTACCGCCGCACCGATGCCGAGATGCCGGCCATTCGCGCCGAGTACGAAGAAGCTTTGAAAGAGGGAGTGAAATTTTGGTGGAAGTCCACCGCCACGGAGTTTATCGAAGGACGCCGCGGCCGCCTGGGCAGCGTGCGCATCCACAGTGAAGAAGGCGACCGCATTGAGCCGTTCGACCGCATCTTCTTAGCCATTGGTTCGCGCCCCTCAAGCCGCATTGTGACAACAACCGACGGCATCGAAACAGATGAAAAGGGCTACGTCAAAATTGTAGAACGCCCCTACGGTATGACCACTCGCCGCGGCGTTTTCGCAGGAGGCGACGTCGTGCATCGCCCACAAACCGTGGTGTTGGCTATGAAAGCTGCACAGGAAGTGGCTTTAGGCATTGAAGAATACGTGAACGCCGTTAAGTTGCTCGAAGAAATCGAACAAGGAAGCAAATAAAAAATCCGCTCCAGACCTCCTCTCCATCAAGAGAAAGACTGGAGCGAAAAGTCAAGATACACCAAGCTAACAATATAAACAGGAGGATAAAGAATGGAAACGAATAACACTACGATGGACACCTTCCTCTTAGAAATACCCAAGTCTGATAGTTCACTACTAAAGTCACTCGTTAAACGAATGGGCTGGAAAGTGAAGGCTACAACAAAGCCTACGCCCTACGAACAAGCACTTGACGAGAAAGAGCACGGATGCGTCAATGAGTATGATTCCCCTGAAGAACTGTTCTCCAAAATGGGAATCTGATGGCATACCGACTCTTTACCACACATCAGTTTGAGAAAGACCTCAAACGATGCAAGAAACGGGGGCTACCAATGGAGAAACTGAAAGAGATTATCAGAGAGTTGGTGGCAAGCGGAAGAGTGCCTGTTAAGTTCAAGCCTCACTTGCTCCACGGTAATAGAAATGGTCAATGGGAATGTCATATACAACCCGACTGGCTACTTATCTGGGAACAGAACGATAAAGAACTTACCCTACTCATGCTGAACACAGGAACACACGCCGATTTGTTTGGCAAAACTAAAAGATAACGCCAAGTGGACATGCACTTGGTGTTTTTTATGCCTTTCTTTTCCGTGATTTATAGACATCTGCAAATAGGTATGTCGCTTCTGTCGGAAATTCCAAAGACTCCACAAATGCTTCTCTCTTTTCCAACAAATACGAGGAGCATTAAAGGAGCAAAGAAAAAGCTTTTATTGATTGCTCACATTGAGTTTTATCATCGAGAAATAGAAAAAGGGCATATCAGAATCATGATATACCCTTTTAGTATTATCCTTTTCTCCAACAAGCCCCTACTTGGTTGAAGCTCCGCATAGGGCGGCTTGTTCGAGTTCTTAAGAGCTTAACTCTTCAGTGCGCGCATGGCGTTGAGCACAGCCAAGACCATGACGCCCACATCGGCGAAGACGGCCATCCACATTGTGGCAACGCCGAAAGCAGCAAGGAAGAGCACCAGCACTTTCACACCAATGGCAAACCACGCGTTTTGCATGGCAATGCCCACGGTACGCCGCGCAAGAGCGATGGCCAGTGCCACTTTAGAAGGTTTATCGTCCATGATGACAACATCGGCGGCCTCGATGGCAGCATCTGAACCCAGACCGCCCATAGCCATGCCCACATCGGCACGTGCCAGCACCGGTGCGTCATTCATACCGTCGCCCACAAAAATCAAGCTCTGTCCGTCGGCTTTCGCTTCCAACAACGCTTCCACCCTTTCCACTTTTTCAGCAGGCAGGAGTTCCGTATGAACTTCATCAAGCCCGAGTTGTTTAGCTACATCCTCGCCCACTTCCCGACGGTCGCCCGTCAGCATCACCGTACGGCGCACACCAGCAGCTTTGAGAGCTGCAACAGCTTCGCGAGCATCACTCTTCATTTCATCGGAGATAACAATATGCCCAAAGTATTCGCCTTCGACTGCCACATGGACAATCGTTCCCACCAATTCACAGGGATGGAAACGAACCTGGAGTTGCTCCATCATCTTCGTATTGCCCACACAAACCATCTTACCATTGACAACGGCACGCACGCCCTGTCCGCTCACCTCTTCCACTTGCTCCACAGTGCAACCGTCCTGCTCGTGACTATAAGCCTCGCGCAGCGAAACTGCAATAGGATGCGTTGAGAAACGCTCCACATGAGCGGCAAGATGCAGGAGTTGTTCTTCGTCACACTGCTCGGGATGAATTGCCGTCACCTTAAACACACCGCGCGTCAGCGTGCCCGTTTTGTCAAACACCACAGTATCAACTTTAGAAAGGGCATCCATATAGTTAGAACCCTTGATGAGAATACCGCGACGGGAAGCACCGCCGATGCCGCCAAAGAAAGTGAGCGGAATAGAGATGACGAGGGCGCATGGACAGGACACCACAAGGAACGTCAAAGCACGATTGAGCCACACGGGGAATGCCGTGGCGAAATTCTCAGCAAAAAGCGGCGGCAGCAAAGCCAGCGCGATGGCTACATAAACCACGATGGGCGTATAGACTTTTGCGAAGCGCGCTATGAAGGTTTCGCTCTTCGATTTATGCTCACCAGCATTCTCCACAAGGTCGATAATCTTCGATGCCGTGGATTCGCCAAAAGTTTTCTCAACGCGCACTTTCAACACGCCCGTCAGATTGATAGAGCCAGAGATGACGCTGTCGCCGGGATGAGCCATGCGGGGCACGCTCTCCCCTGTCAACGCCACGGTGTCAAGGGTCGTCTCCCCTTCCAATATGCAACCGTCCATGGGAACTCGCTCGCCAGGGCGCACCTCTATGATTTCGCCCACGCTGACGCTTGTCGGCGCAACGGTTTGCACTTCTCCTTCGCGCTCCACATGAGCCACATCAGGGCGAATATCCATCAATTCAGCAATCGACTTACGACTCCTATCCTCAGCATAATGTTCGAAGAGTTCACCTACCTGAAAGAAAAGCATCACAAAGACCGCCTCGGGAAACTCTGTGGCAGCTCCGGGCAAAAAACCAATGAAAAGCGCGCCGAGAGTAGCGATGCTCATGAGCAGGTTCTCATTGAACGGTTCGCGCTCCATGATGCCCTCAATCGCTTCTCCCAGCACATCGTAGCCTGCAACGAGGTAAGGCACGAGAAAAATTAGCAACTGCTGCCACACGGGCAGTTCGAGATTATGGACAATAAGGACGACCACCACTAACAGCACGGCGGCAACGATGATCCTAAAGAGTTTGTTGTGTGAATGCATAAGACGCTACCTTTTATTTGTTCTGCTTGCAAAGGTAGGGATAAGGTTTTGCAACTCAGTTGCAAAGTTAATGAGCAGCTCCCGCTACCTCATCTCTCGAAAAGCCCAACTCACCAAAGGAACGGCCAAAAGGAACGCCAACACATCGCTGACGGCTTGGCAACACTCCACGCCCGTCAGCCCGAAGTAGTGGGGCAAGATGATAATGAGCGGAACGAAAAACAAGCCCTGACGTGCCGCTGCCAAGATATTGGCGCGAATGGTTTTCCGACAAGTCTGCATCAGCATATTCGAGACTGTAAGCATTGCTATGAGAGGGTAAGAAATGATTTGATAGTGGAGCGCCGAAGTGCCCACGGCTATCACCTCCGGATCGTTGCGGAACAGCGCGATAGCTCCCTTACTAAAGAAAAAGAGAAGTACAGCCCAAAACACGAGGAACACCGTACCTACTTTCAAGCAGAAGTTATACCCCTCTTTGATACGCCCATACAGTTTTGCACCAAAGCAGAAACCACACAGCGGTTGGAAGCCTTGCCCCAGCCCCACCACAACGCTATACACAAACATTGATATGCGATTGACGATGCTCATGGCTGCAATGGCTGCATCGCCATAAGCTCCCGCCGCAAAATTAAGGGCAATGGTGGATACAGCAGCTAAGCCCTGTCGCGAAATAGAGGGAGTGCCGCCTGCCAATATCTCTTTGATGTAGGCGAAGGAGAAACTGATACGCTTCACGGAGTAGCGGATGATGTTAGGGCTCATGCGCGTCATTCGCAGCATCACGATGAACCCGAAGATATAGCCCACCACCGTTGCGAGGGCTGCACCGGCCACGCCCATACGCAAGCCGAAGATGAAAATAGGGTCGAGCACGCAGTTGAGTACCGCACCGCTCACCATGCCATACATAGAATAGCGCGCATACCCCTGAAAGCGCATTTGATTGTTGATGCAAAACGAGCCCATCAAGAAAGGCACGCCGAGAAGGGAGATACCGAGGTAGCTCTCCGTGTAAGGTAAAATCGTGGGCGTACTGCCCAGCATTTTAGATATAGGAGTGAGAAAAACAAGACCGAAAACGGCCAACAAAGTACCGCAGCAAAGGGCGTAGAAAAAGGCGGTCGACGCCATACGTTCCGCATGATGACGATCGCGCGCCCCCAACTGACGCGCTATGTAAGTGCCCGAGCCATTACCAAAAAAGAAACTAAAAGCCTGCACCACAAACATGAGGGAAAAGACCACGCCGACAGCCGCCGTCGACTGCGTATCGATCTGCCCCACAAAGAAGGTGTCGACAATGTTATAGACATTCGTTATCAGCATCGAGATGATAGTAGGCACGGCCAGTGTCCCTATCACCTGGTGAATAGGGCCTTTCGTCAGAAAGGCGTAATTATCCGTTACTTTCATCGCCCACAAAGGTACGAAAAACACAACGAAACGCCTGAGAAACACTTCATTCTCTCTCCTCCGCTTCCTTATTGCCTACATTGAGTTGCTCATTGCTTCTTTCGCCTTTTCCAGTTGTACCCTCTCCCTATTTGGTTCGAAATCCATAACTTTGCTATTCAGAAAGGCTTTGACAGTCGGCAATAAGTAGGGCCGAAGCAATCGCCACCACACAACAAAAGAATGCAAAATGAAACTCATCGAACTCAAAAGTCTGCAACAAGAGGGGGCAGAGATGTTTAGCGCCTTGACTGAAGCACAGTTGCGCAACCGCCTCGAACCCGACCGCGGCATCTTCATTGTGGAAAGTCCCAAGGTCATCGATGTGGCGTTGCGAGCTGACTACACCCCCGTGGCTCTTCTCTGCGAACGCCGCCATATCACGGGCGATGCCGCGGATATCATCAGTCGGTGCGGAGATATTCCCGTTTACACAGGGGAGCGCGAACTCCTCGCCGGACTCACGGGCTACAAACTAACGCGCGGTGTGCTCTGTGCCATGCGTCGACCGCAACCGCGCGCACTTGAGGACGTTTGCTGTAACGCACGGCGCATCGTGGTCATCGACAACGTGGTAGACACCACCAACATAGGGGCGATATTTCGTTCGGCTGCCGCATTGGGTATCGATGCTGTCCTGCTGACGCGCAACTCCTGCGATCCGCTCAATAGGCGGGCGGTACGCGTGTCGATGGGGTCGGTATTCCTCGTTCCCTGGACGTGGCTCGACGGCCCAGTAAGCAGTCTCAACACTCTCGGCTTCAAAACGGCCGCTATGGCGCTTTCGGACAACTCCATCCCGCTCGACGCGCCCGAACTAAAAGCTATTCCGCGCTTGGCCATTATCATGGGCACAGAGGGCGACGGTCTCCCCACAGAAACCATTGTTGCATCGAACTATGTAGTGCGTATCCCGATGTCTCACCAAGTTGATTCGCTCAACGTAGCCGCTGCCGCCGCCGTCACATTTTGGGAGTTGAGAAGCCCCTCCCCCGTTCTGCCTGAATAAAACAAGTTGATGACAAATAAAAAGTAAAGAACAAAGCCCTCATTCTCTCTCGAAAATGCAGGCTTTGTTGTGATGAAGAATATCATTTATCAGAATTTGCAAGAAAGAACGTTATGCGCTATTGTAGCGCGAACAATTCTTATGCTCCTTTATACTTGTTCTGCACGGCTTTTGGAAGATGTGACAAAACAAGATGATAGGACTTTTCTATCTGTGAACGAATAAAAGCTTCGTCAAGGTCATTCAGAAACAAGTCGTTCCAATGCACTTTATTCAAATGGTAAGCAGGACACACAGCCAAGGAATGTTCGCGCAGTTCTACCCCCTCTTCTGGTAGCAACTTCACAGCACAAGTGGGCTCTGGAGCTTCGAGCCAGATATGTAAAAATATCTTTCCTTCAATGCGGAAGATGAGCCAATCAGGCCCATAAGGCATATCTTCTGTTGCGTCTGGAAGCGTCAGCGCAAAGTTTCTAACCTCTTCTATGTTCATAACTGTATGATTCTGATTTAGCAAAGATAGGAAGAAAATTAAATAATGACATATTATAACACTTCCGATAAGAAACGCAAAGGAGGCTATCCTCTCATATCCGACACCGGCGGTATCGCACAACAGTCATACTTATTACTCTCTCTACGCTTGCAGTGCGACGCTTCCTGCGTCGGATATTAGTACTATCTCTTGCCCACGGGTTCCCCCTCGCGCTGCTCGGGTATCACCCGCGGTTAAGCATAGTGCGCCTCTGCCAGAGGCGTCAGCTACGATCCTCGTGACAACTCCATCTCCGCAAGTTTCTCCCCCTTATCTTCGGTGCGGATAGGCAGTAAGAGATATTAGTATCTACCGCTTCATTCATCGCCGTCTCCTACCAAGAAAAATCCGTTTTTTGTTGTCACGTCGTCACATTTTGGGAGTTGAGAAGCCCCACGCCTACACCAAAGGAATGAAGCTACTTGATGACGAATAGTAGTTGAGGACTACTCTACGGTAAGCATTACAGCAACAGCAAGTGAGCTATTTGTCGAGGTCTTGTGCCGAAGAGGTCGAAGCTTGGTTCAATCGGAGCTGTCCAGTCGATATTTGACAGCATTCATTGATGCGATCTTTAGTCCTACTCGGCGAGAGGGCAATCGTGCGCAGAGAGGTCGGGCCACAGTCTGAAGCGTTTTGTTGCTTGTAGCGGGGAAAACGTTTTAAGTGATTCATACCTGTTGTTTTACTTTCTTTTAGGATTATAATTGAATCGCCATTGTACCCGTAACATGGCGTAACTTGGCATGGAACGTTGCCATGTAACGATACGACCTTGTGCATTGACAGCATACTGTGTATTGTTGCGATTATGGAGAATATCTATTAGATCAGCATATATCACGAGCTTCCCCTTCATAAACGGTCGAGATAAAGTTGCATTCCATATCAGATTATTGGTATTGAACTCGCTGCTCCCATAGCCACGACGACTGTACATCGTGATGTCTGTTTGTACCGTGAGTTTGAATAGGGGGAAGACATACCGGGCGTTCATACCATAATTGAAGTCGGAAGCATTGATGGACTTAAATATGTCAAGAGCCGACGCCGTGTGGCGAAATATCAGACTGCCGAAAACCTCCATATGTAATTCTTGCTTGCTGAAGGAAAATGATGCTTTGTCGTTCACAAGCATGGTGTTCACTTTGCTCAGCGTAGCTTGTGTAGAACCATCCACAGAGGCAATATCCACAGAGTGTAAAAAAGCAGCATTCGCTCTGTTCTCAAGCTTGAAACATTGCTCTTTCCCGAACGATATGCTATAGTTGGCATCACTCTTTAGCTCCCAATTGCCGTTCACATTCTCTGGTCTATAGGTACAAACGCCAGTAGTGGTGTTGAACATAAAACCATTAGCTATCTGATTACCATAAATGTTTGCAGCCGCACTGAACGACAGCATCTGAGAAGAAGAGCGAAGACGCATGGAGAGTGATGTCTCTGTTCTATAAATCCATGATTGTTTTAGATTGGGATTTCCTTCTCTCACTATTAATGGGTTGCGGTCGTCACGGAACGGCATGAGTTGCAGAAAGTTGGCTGCAGAGGTCAGGAATGAAGTCGATGCACGAAATGTGTATCTCTCTTCTTTCCAGATGCTCTCATAGTAGAGTCCAGGGTTGAGAACTGTATAGTTGCGACTACTAATCGTATCAATCAGCCCACGCGTGTATTCCAATCGTTCGTGGGTGAGGGTTATCGGAAAGGCAAACTCTACATTGCGTTTTGTCCCTTTTCCCGTTGAGCTGCGCTGATTGATGTTCAGGGTTAAGATGTGATCTGTCACAGCCTCTTTATAATTATAGGTATTATCAAGGTCTATGCACGAAGCCATCATGCTCGCTATTGACGGAAGAAGGCGCAGAGGTTTGTTGGCTGAGATAGACCAGCCTTCTAGGCGATCAAGTCGGAAGAGGTTGTCACAATCAGATATACGCCTATGAGTAGGATTGTATATGAGCGACACGGCAGGGCCGTTGAGGAAAGGTACAGTGTATTTTACTTTCAAGCCGTAGTCGTTCTCCTGCGAATTGGCCTTGTCATATTCGTGGCGGTAATCGACGGATGGGGTTTGCCCCCTTTGCGATGTTATGTTTCTGCCAAACAGTTCATGCTCAGAGGAAGCATGCTTATATTTTGTAGAGAATGTCACTTCATCTCCCCATGCCAGCTTTCTGGTTGCATTGGCAGTCAATGTCAGTTCGTTATTGTGCCCATCTCTATATTGCTGCGATGAGCGGTGAGACAGTGTATCGGGCAACGTGATGTTGGTGAGTGATGACGTATAAGTGGACGAAGCGTTGCCATGTCTGCTATTGTGGTCAAATGAAATGTCACCAGAGACCCACCATTTTTTCGTCACCTGCCAGTAGTCATAGACATTCACGTTCTTCTCTTTCGTGTTGGATATACTTTGCGAGCGTGAGAAGTTTGTGCTGCCGTCAGCAAGAAAAGATTGTGTCATAGTTTGGGATTCCGTGTCGACTACAGTGTGTGCTGTCATGACTTTAAGACCATTGCAGAACGATCTGTCTGAGCTTTCCCAAAAGATTTCACCGCCCACCATGTTCTGCTTCTTCACGCCATTTGTATCCCATGCACCACCCCATTGTCCATCGCCAACAGGACTGCTGGTGTCGTTGGTATTATTCATGTTGCCATACAGTGTGATTCGCGAATTATCAGTAAATCGGAGAGCAAAAGCGCGTCCCATGTAGCGATCGTATGTGCCATATCCTGCCTCTACATTGCCAAGGTAACCTTGCCTGTATATCTTTTTCAACTGCACATCCATCACAAAGTCTTTGTTTTCTGCCTCTCGTCCGAGATATGCCGAAAAGTCGGTTGTACGGTTGTACACCTTGATATCTTTCACCGTGTAGTAAGGCAAATTGCGGAGCATCACCTGATTGTTTCCACGGAAAAATTCACGGCTATTGAGCACCAAGTAGTCCACCTTCTTACCATTGACAAAGATTTCTCCATTAGGCTTCAACTCTGCGCCTGGCAGTTCGCGCACAAGATCGTCAAGCATCGACCCCCGCGGAAGGTTAAAAGCCATAGCATCATAGACAATGGTATCACCGCGTTGTACCATCTTTATTCTCGTCGGGCGAATAACGGCCTCATTCAGCGTAATTTCTTTCATCACCTTTCTTTTCATCAGAATAACAGGCAGGTCTATCTGCCTGTTGCGACCGATTTTCTTCAGATCGTATGACAAATAAGCTGTCTCGAACTCAGGATGCGTGACCCTTATAATCAGTTTTTGCGGAACACGAGGCATATCACGCTTTACCCAAATGGTGTAACCGTCGAGTACCATTGACATAACTGAATCTTGAATTATGGTGCTGTCAGCGCGCATCAGTGTCACTGTCACATCTGGTATTGCCTGACGAGTGAAGGCATTCTTTATTTGTCCGGTCAAAGTAACACTTTGACACCAGGACTGAGTTGCATAGCTTAATATTAAAATAGAAGCAAATGTTTTTAAGAAATTATACTGCATAGCCTATTGT
>CAUSYJ010000045.1:0-10763 GCA_963535845.1 uncultured Alloprevotella sp. | reverse complement strand
TCACGCCCCACATCGCGTGGGCAACTGCCGCCGCTCGCGGCCGCATCGTCCGCATTATGGCCGACAATCTCAAGGCCTTCCTCGCCGGCGCGCCGCAAAACGTGGTGTCGTGAGGATGCGTTGCTCGCTATCGCTGTCGAGTGTCACCCAACGTGCAACTGCTGTGTTCCGGCGGTAGTTGTCCCTCCTCCTTTTAAGAAGATCCGCAAGACGCGCTGTTGTCAAACAGTCGTCTTGCGGATCTATTTTTATTGCTGCCCGTTAAACTTCAAATGAAATGATATCTTGTTGGACAGGGGGCGGCAAAGATAGCGGCAAATCTGCGATGATATGGAAAGAGTGCAGCAAGTGGCAAAATATCTCATCTCATTGTGGTCGACACACGTTTGCAAGTATCGCATTTGCGGAATTTGTATACACTCCACAACAGGTGCAAAGCGTGACAGGACACAAAAACATAGATATCATTTTCAAACACTATATCGAGCGACAAGCACAAGACAAACGCAAATCGATTGAAAGCAAAGCGGCGGCCGCCCTTGCATTGGAAAAACTTCAACAGGTGATATAATACCATACCACCACGACGAATAAAAAGGACGTTGTAATAACTGCAGCGCCCTTTTTTGTACGCCCACTCAACCACTACCAACAAATAAAACACTATCTACCTATTTCAATAGCACCACATATCACCATATCACATTACCACAAGATGAAAGAACAACGACAAATAATATCTTCATACCTGAACGACCACAACCTATTTAACGCTGTTTGTTTGCTTCCTGATGCATTGTAATGAAGAATATAAACAAAGTGTCAAAGAGAACCACCTACAAGGATACAGGACGACATTAAACGCTATATACTTCAACTCTACACACTTCAACGAGAAACCATATCACACAGGAGAAAATAATACCTTTCAATATGGACGAGTAGAAACGATCTAATTAAACGCCCTTTGCCTTATATACTACAAACAGAAAGGGCGATTATTTGCCCTATATCGCATTATAAGGAAACAAGCGGCATAATAAACAAGAAGAGCACACACGGCAAATAAATAATGATAGACGAGAATAGAGCACCATATATCACCACATGAAAGAAAATAGCCCCTTATTACTTCAACCATACCACCATAAAAGGTATAAAACCGCCGCATCTACGCTCGATAAACATGTTTTAATCTTTCAGAGTAAGAAAATCGGTCTTTCTCTTGCGTGTGAAGAAAATATTTTGTACCTTTGCACCAACAAATAAAATATCGGCCTCAGATAAGAGGATAACAGAAAACACGCGAACTCCTTATTATACAGGGTTCCCCCCCCCTCTTCAATACTTGTTTTTCAAAAGAATAGTCTAATTTTTCACTTGTCGATTGGCTCTACGTGAATCCTTACCTCAAGTTTCTTGAAAAATAATTACCAATTACTTCTTTTTTGGATAAACTATTTCGTATATTGCTCATGCAAGCAAGCTAAGAACAATTTGCTCAACATTGAAATCTAACATTTCATTACATGATAATGGTCCTATCGTGTCCATTTACACCAAGTTTATTAAAAAATAATTATCAATTGCTTCTTTTTTGGGTGAACTATTTCGTATATTGCTCATTCAGGCAAGCTAAGGACAACTTACTCAACATTGAAATCTAACATTTAATTACGTGATGATGACTTATAGCGAACTCTTATATCAAGTTTCTTTTGAGGATATCATTCCTTATTTTGAACCTCATCTCCTTTATGGCTACAAGCAGCATTACGACATGCTGAAGCAGCTCGAGCCTATTGCTGCAGACGATGATTATGAAGGTCATCAAACCATTGAGATAGATCGTGCCCCTACTAATGAGGGGGGACTGCAGACGCACAGTCTCAACGATGAACCTTGGCAATATTCTTTAGCTAATCGGATCATACTCGCAGAGGGTGTGAAAGCGCCGCTGGCTGAGATTGCTGCGTGTTGTTTGTTTTCTTCGTCCCATTATGGGTTTGTAGAGGACTACATCGATGTGCCAACACATGAACGTATGTGGATGTGGTGGGATATCTATAACAGAGGTGCTTTGTTTGATAAGTTCTCTGGGGCATATGATTCATACTTCCGTCGATCGTGGATTAGAAAAACGAAGGCATATCGTGATAGTTTGAAAAGACAAATGAAGAGATTAGATGAGATCAATGCCATCGGTTCAAAGCGTCACTTTTGGAAGCGTGCTAGTATGCGAAATGCCTATCTTGAAGTCGTGACAGTCCTCAGCGCATACGTCAACTATGTGACGCAAGGCAATCATCTTGTCGCTCCTCCTTCTGCAAAAGAGCTGTGCTCAAGTCTATTCAAATCTTATCTTCAGTCACTTGATACGCTTTGGAGTTTTGCAGACGATGCATCACACAGAGTGGCATATTTGCAAGACCTTGTTCAAAAATATGGAGCTCTTGATGGCGCGAGATTAGGCAATGTGATTGTCTGCATCACAACGTCTGCAGCTCATCCGTTGGAAGCTAATGAGCAAGAAGCAATAGCTGCTTTGTTCGACGACGGAAAGACCGACATGGTCTGGTGTGTGAAGCATGATGATCGGGTGAAGGAGGCAGTGCGCATAGACTACGCATTTTATGAATGATGGATAGATTGGAAATATGGATACACAAGACCTTGAGATTTATTGGGACAGAACCTCTACCAATAGTGGAAAAGTAAAAACAGTCGAGATTATGCAGGTGCCTTCTATAGTGCTGAGGGGAAACGCTTGCTACAAGGATGCGAAGATTATACTAGATATTTTGAATTCAGTGTCGAGAATGGGACAGAAGTGATTTGCGATGACGCATTTCGCCAACTGTATGTGCTTGGAAGAGTTCTGTTGCCCTCAACAGTGAAGCATATTGGCTACTACGCTTTTGGCTTTTGTGAGAGCCTAGGAGAAATAAACCGACAATTATCTATTATCAACACAGATAAATATGCGTTTGATGGGAGTAAACTGCTTAACCGAATAAACATTCCCAAGGGTACACGAGAGAAGTTTGAGCAACTGCTCGACAAAAAAATGTTATCACATGTTGAATAAAGAGTAAGAACACACCAATGGACTATAGCAAATTCAAAGATTCATACGATGAAAATCTCATCGCGAAGTGGAAGAACCATGAAGTGGAGCTGGATGTTGAAACGCTTCGTTCGCTCCTCTATGGATATACTTTCAAGCCAGAATACACAAATGGCGTGATAGAAGACGCTCTTTCTATGGATTATTGGAAAGAAAGAGCATTTGAAGAAGGTGATGATGACAGCACCCCTTCTTTTGATTTAGACGCGGATATCATGGACGACCTAGAAAAGGCTATGGAAGAGGTCGACATGTATGAGGTTGGGACTCCTCAGGAGCGTCTACTCATTGAGGTGCTTGACAGCACAGGTGATGGCAAGACTCCCGAAACAGCCATTTGCGTCATCGATGTCAGCCAGGAATATGAATATCTTGAGCGCAAGTTCCCTTTCTCATGCCTTTGCGTAGAGAAACAGACACAAAGTGGCGGTATCGACTGTCTCTATTTCAAGGGGAATGCTTTTGATGAGAAGTGTATCTATTTTGATATCAGCCGAAAATTGGGGTAGGAACGAATGATTAGTTTTAGAAAATATATTGTCACCCTCATTTTGTCAGTCTTCTCACTGGCAGCTTATAGCCAACAGCTATACAATCGCTATGGAGAAATCATCGGTCGCTACGAGAGTGAAAAGATTTACGACCGCACTGGTTCCTACAAAGGACGCCAACTTGCTGATCGGTTCTATGATGCTAAAGGCAACTGTATCGGTCGTTATAGCAATGGTAGATACTACGACAAGCAAGGCGGTTACATCGGATATCTCAAAGACAGCAAGTTCTATAGCGGATCGGGGGTGTATATGGGCGAAATCAAAAGGGAGCAGGTCTACGACAGATTCGGGTATCTCTTGGGGAGGGTCCGTGGTGTTCCTGAACCTTTCGTTGGTGCCGTATATTTCTACAAACTCTTTGAGCTATAAGCAGGAATGGGAATACGTTTTACCTTCATGTTCCGCTGTATTGCCTTGGCGCTGACCATTCACGAACAGGGGCACTTATCTTGCAGGGCGACTGTTCAACACGAAGATAAAGAAGCCTCAATATCTTTGCCGACCTTGGTTTTCGTCTGTTCAGCACCCACGACAAGTAGTTCCTCCGCCTGTTCCTCCACCAGATGGCGGTCAGATTGTGTCCGCTGCCTACAAGTACATCGTTCGTCGGCCGCCCAATGAGCTGTTCAAGGTAATTGTGACTTAGGTTGGAATTACAGTACTGATCGCCAGTACCCCTTATTTTGTCATAGATGAGATGATATAGGATTCTTTCTAATTCGCAGAGATATACAATTGTAAAATAGAAAAATAAGACAACTATGAAAGAACTTAAGTGTCCAAATTGTGGTAAAGTATTCAGTGTGGACGAATCTGAGTATGCAACCATCGTCAACCAAGTGAGAACAGCAGAGTTTGAGGAAGACCTACACCATCGTCTTGAAGAACTCTCCAAAACGAAAGATGCAGAACGAAACAACGCCGTGCTTAAGGCGGAGTCTGATTTTCAAAAGCAACTTAGCAGCAAAGAAGCAGAGCTGATGAAAAAAGACGAAGAACTCGCGCGACTCAAGGTGCAGATGGAGGGTGTGGCGCAGTCGAAACAACTGGAGATGAACGAGCAGCTATCTGTTAAGGACCAAGAGATTGCAAAGTTGCGTGAACAGGTGAATCGTATTGCGGAGTCTGCTCAGAAAGATGTAACCCTAAAGCTTGCAGAAAAGGAACAGGAGATTGTGCGTCTGCAGTCGACGATACAAAACAGTGAGCGTGAGCGTCAGGTGGCTGTGTTGGAAGAACGCAACAAGTTGGCTGAACAATTGAGCCAAAAAGAACGCACCATTGTTGAGCTTCAGGGAGCAGTGAAGGCTGCTGAGAATGACAAAACGCTTGCTGTGAACAATGTAAAATCACAATACGACATCATACTCAAGCAGAAAGAAGAGGAAGTAGAGCGTTATCGCGACATGAAAGCAAGACTGTCTACAAAGATGATTGGCGAGACTCTGGAACAGCATTGTCAGATTCTTTTCAACCAAAACCGTGCTTTCGCTTTCCCTAATGCTTATTTCGAGAAAGACAACGAGGTGGTGGACCACAGCAAAGGCGATTTCGTGTTCCGTGACTTCGTTGACGGCACTGAGTATATCTCCATCATGTTTGAGATGAAAAACGAATCAGAAAGTGCTGGTACGAAGCACAAGAACGAAGAGTTCTTCGACAAACTCGACAAAGACCGCAAGAAGAAAAAATGCGAATATGCAGTGCTCGTGTCAATGCTAGAGCCAGAGAATGAACTTTACAATCAGGGTATTGTCGATGTGTCTTACCGCCATGAAAAGATGTTCGTCATTCGCCCACAATTCTTCCTACCTCTCATTGGTCTGCTTACCCAAGCCTCCAAAAAGACGGTAGCCTATAAGAAAGAGGTGGAACTGGCTCGTCAACAAAACATCGATGTAACCAACTTCGAAAACAAGCTGCTTGATTTTAAGAACCGATTCGGCAAAGACTATCGACTGGCATCCGATAAATTCCGAGAAGCTATCAGCGAGATTGACTCCACAATCAACCATCTCCAAAAGGTTAGATCCGCTCTCGTCAGTTCGGAAAACCACCTCCGTCTGGCAAATGATAAGGCGGAAAAACTGACAGTGCGTTCACTCACGTACAAGAATCCAACTATGGCGGAAAAATTCAAAGAAGCAAGGGACGCAAATAAGTTGTCGAATGTAGAAACAGAGGAGGTTGATGATTAATGATTGATACAATTAGTCGATAAAGAGTGTGCGAACTATGCTATATTAGATTATTGCTGTCCGCTACTTCAAAATGACACAATTTCCCTATCCGCAATGCCCATCAATAGGCATTGCGGACCTCTTTTGAGAAAAGTAAGCCCCTCTCCGACTATCGTTCATCGGCTGTCCGATAAAATATTCGTTTCTACTTCATTTTTCAGTGAGAGAATTTGTAGCTTGTCATCAACAACAAGGGATTTGCAGTTCCCTTACGCGAAAGCGCTAATCTCCCTTAAAAAACTATTGATTATCAACCCTAAACATTTTGTGTCAATGAAAAAGATTTTGGTTTTTGGCGACATTCACGGACGCAGTTTTTGGAAGGAAGTGATCATGGCAGAGCAGCCCACGCAGACCATTTTCCTTGGCGACTACGTGGTGAGTCGTGAGGGCGTCAGTGAAGAGGCGCAGCTTGAGAATCTTGCCGACATACTGCAATATAAAGAGGAGCACGCTGACGAGGTGATTCTCCTACGTGGCAACCACGACACGGAAGCAGCAGGCTATCGCTGGGCAGAGTGTTATCCCGACTTTGAGAGTAAGGAACTTTTCCCAACCAAGCGTTTTGAGCAACTCACACAGTGGATGCATCAGCAGGACGGAATCCTCTTCAGCCACGCAGGAGTATCGCGCACGTTCCTTGCAGATTGTGGCATGACCATCGAGGAGATGGAGCGATCGGCAGACCTCAACGACCCTCGCTTTGGCTTCACTCCCCTCGACGGCTACGACACCTACGGCAACTCCATTACTCAGACACCGTTGTGGATTCGCCCCGAGGCCTTGATCACCGACATGCCGCAGGGGCTGACACAGGTGGTGGGGCACACCACAGAGAGCCAAGTGACGATGATGGAAGACGAACAAGGCAATGAATTGTGGCTGTGCGACGCATTGAGGCAGGGTAGCTATCTCTGCATTGAGGAAGCTGAGTTTGTGGTAAAAGAATGGGTTGTATGAGCCTGAAAGTGGAAAAAATAAACAACAGGTGGTATGTTAATGGTGAACCATCAAAGACGCCTCGGGTGGACGACCTCAAAAAACAGTTTGACGAACTTAACGAGGCCTATTTCGGAGGTGCGCTGCCACCGTGCCGTATGTTTTGTACGACATCGCCAGATCGTCTTGCAGCCTTATGTATACCTAGTCAAAATGAGATTGTCTTCAATCGGAATTGGAAGTATATATGGACAGCATCACTGATCAGGAAAGTACTCATTCATGAGATGATACACCTTCATATACATTATAAATATAAGAAGGTGGGACGCTGGCTGAACTCATTTCATCACATGTGGCCCTTCGCCTATGAGTGGTGGAAGCTCAACTGGAAATATCACTTGGGATTGAAGCTGCTGGAGCCCATCCCCATCAAAGGCATTTCGAAAGGGACTTGAAGAGACTTGTATGATTGTTTGGATTCAGGCAAGGAGAGTCGTATAATAGTATTGAAAAACCAAAAAGCAGAATCGTAGAAGAATATGGAAACTGAAACTCAGAAGACCACACCGACCACATCGCTTTTCGATCACATTCGCAAGGCTGCTGCAGAGCTCCGCGGCTCGGGCATAGATGAAGAGACGCTGAATCTCGAGACGCTCGACACCATCAAGCAGGAGCTTAAGCTCGACAATCGGAAAGAGGCCATGGTCATCACCATCTTTGCGGTGAAGGGCAACAATGGTGATGTCGACTTAAGTGACATGGCCAATTTTCTGGCCTGCTCAGAGTTTGATGCCATGACACTTTCTGCAGCATTCAAGTCGCTCGCAGATAAGGGCTTCATCGTTAGGGAAGAGGACAGTCCGGGCCCCCAATATAAGTTTGCCGATAACATTCTTGAGGCTATCGTAGAGGGACGTGAGGTGCGACCCATGCCCACGATTTCAGAGATCAACTACGACCAGTTTGATTTCTGCGAGGATGTGCACAAATTGATGTGTAGGCGCGTAAAGAAGACGTTGACGACCAAGGGGCTCTTCTATAGAACAAAAGAGATGGAAGATGCATATCCCAATATAGAGTTCATCAGTAAGGTTAAAGAGGAACTCTCTGAGGTGAAGCACCGCATCATGCTCTATGACCTTTGCTATCTCTATTCGATGGACAAGGGCGACAATATCGAGATGCGCAGTATGCTCAAGGCCATGTATTCCGATCACATGGATGCCGCGCACGAGCAGAAGGCATTGCGACTGGGCGACCATCCGCTCCTTGACCACAAACTGGTGACCATCGAGGGTGACGAGAAGCTGAAGGTTGACGACCGAATGCTTCAACTGCTGTATGGCGATGCGGCAGAGGCTTTCTTGACAAATGTGAAGAAGCTTGACCGCTATTCGTTCGTAGCTGAGATTAACAAGGCCTTCTATAATCCTCGCGATTTCAGCATGCGCGGTAATCCATTTGCAAAGATGCACGAAGCTGCGAAACTTGAGACGGCTAACGAGGAGCTCGCCATGGTGAAGACGCTCAAACTGAAGGTGCCGTCGTTAGATGCTCGCATGGTGTTCTATCTTGTGGCCAATGACCGCGTTCACAACGAGGATTTTCAGCTCAACGGACTCGACAACGTATTTGTCGCGGGGCTCTATGTCAGCTATCTGCGAGAGTTTAAAAACAGCACGCACCCATTGTTGAAGACAGGACTGGTTGAGGTGAAGGCCGATGGCATGTTCGACGATGCCATATTGCAGCTCACCGAAGCTGGCGAGGCGCTGCTTTTTGAGGATGATATGGAACTCTTCGAACAGCCCATCACTGGCAGCGACATCATTCAACCCGACTCGGTGGTGAAGAAGCGTCTCTTTTTCGACGATGAACTCCAGAAGCAGCTCTCGCTCCTTGGCAATTCGCTGAAGGAGGAGAACTATCAGAAGTTGGTGGCGAGATTGGAGGAGAAACGTATGCCAACAGGAATATGCGCACTGCTCCATGGATTTCCTGGCACAGGAAAGACCGAAGCCACTTTGCAGCTGGCTCGCGAGACAGGCCGCATTGTGATGCTGGTGGACATCGCATCAAGCAAGTCGTGCTGGTTTGGCGAGACAGAGAAGATAGTCAAGGGGATCTTCATTTGCTACAAGCGACTCTGCAAAAAGTCGAAGCTCACGCCGATACTGCTATTCAATGAGGCTGACGGAATACTGTCAAAGCGCAAGGATGTTGGTTCGAGCAACGTGGCACAGACAGAGAATGCAGTGCAGAACATTATTCTTCAAGAGATGGAGACACTCAAGGGCATTATGATTTGCACTACAAATTTGGCCAACAATCTTGACTCAGCCTTTGAGCGCCGATTCCTCTTCAAGGTGCGCTTCGATGCTCCCACGCTCGAATCCAAACGCTGCATCTGGATGGACAAGTTGCCTTCGCTATCAAAAGCTGACGCCACTGTTCTGGCCGCACGCTTCGCCTTCTCGGGGGGCGAGATTGACAACATTGCACGCAAGGCCACGATGGATGAGCTTATCTCAGGCACCACTCCTACGCTCGAGACCATCATCAACCTCTGCACCAAGGAGAAGTTGGGCAATGAGCGTCAGCAGATCGGATTTGCATGCTAAACATTACAACTTCCTCAATACTCCACACAGGGGTGTTGAGGAAGTTATAAACCAACAGCGTATTTAATTTTGATCGCAACAATATAATAGGGATATGGAATGAAACAAACAGAGAATCAGAAAGATTCAGCACTATTGCCGGACAATACGATGCAGTTGCTTGATGGGCGCTTTCTGCCTCTTTATCCTCGAGAGGAAAAAGGCTGCGAGACAAACAACGAGATGTATATCGCCTCAATAAAGCCATACCAGTCATCGAAAAGAAAGAGCAAGGAACTTTCCACCTCAGAAGACGATTCTCCAAAGGATGAACTTCAGTTCTTTCTCGACAACGTATTCTTCTTTGTCGCTCACGCAGAAGATGTTTTGTCCGATAGCAGATTGTTTCTTGCGCCGGTGCCAGTGCTTTGTGGTTTGCCATTTATAGGGAGAAACCCATTCAGATATGCTACGCTGGGAGTTTATATAGAGTGGTGGATGCGCAACGGATTTGCTGTACATAAGGATGAGAGGGATAAAGTCTCATTTATATGGGCACTATGTGGTAGTCCCATGACTGGCAGCAACCGCTGTGCAATGGTAGACGAGAATGGTTTATCTACGAAAATTATTGTAGGTGATTTTTCTAAGCATGTACGCAGCTTTCGCCGAATAAATCAGCGTTATCACGAATGTAAAAGCATTGCCTTGTCCTACTCTTTGCGACAAGTGAAGGATGTTTTGCAGAATAGACATGGTAGCAATTATATCAACAGCGCCTATCGCAATGGCTTGAATTGGCAAAACAACTGGTTAATCAATAGCAACAGAGAGTTGTTGGAAACAATTCATGATCTAAACAATCAGCTAATGCATCACCAGATGGAGGCTCATGCACAGGAATTGGAAAAACTTGTCACGCAATACCTGGAAATGGTAGAGAAAGATGCTAAGGAGTCGGCAACGCTTCAAAACAAAATCAGAATGGTCGTCGAATCGATGATTGGCAAGCGTTCGATCCACTTTGGACAACCGCGCCGCCGGCTGTCAGCGGAAAGCACGTGCTTATAAGTGGCGTACAGCTCTCCGTAGATGGCTTCGAAGATACATTCGTTACGGCGCAGGTTACATCCGAGAGTGTGGAGCGACGCGGCATGGCGTTATAAACCAAAAGGCTGAAGTCCAACTACGGACTTCAGCCTTATTTTATGTGGAGAGAAAAACTTTTACCGGACAGCAATAATCTTTTTTAGTCCGGAGTCTCACTCCTCGGCCTCTTGTTTTTTCGTGGTGAAAC
>CAUSYJ010000044.1:0-11061 GCA_963535845.1 uncultured Alloprevotella sp. | reverse complement strand
GAGCTTATTCAGCCCGAAGGCGCACTCATCGTGCATACGGATTTGAAGATGAAAGCCAACCCGCAAGAGGGTGTACGCGTCTTCAGCTATAGCCGAACTGAGGGTGACTTCCATGCCGAAAATTTGCGCATCGGTAACGGCCGCATCGTTTTCGACTTTGTGTCGCCGTTTGAAAATATCAAAGACGTGGAATTGGGCGTTCCCGTCAGCATCAACATTGACAACGGCATTGCCGCCATGGCCCTGGCACAGATTGCAGGAGCTAAGGCGGAAGAAATACGCCGCGGAATGTTGACGTTCAGCGGAGTGGATCGCCGCTTCGACTTCAAGTTGAAGAACGACCGCATCGTATTCTTGAGCGATTATGCACACCACCCCGCAGAAATCAAACAAAGCATACTGAGCTTACGAGAAGTGTTTGGCGGACGAAAGTTGAGTGCGATATTCCAACCTCATTTGTTCACTCGTACGCGTGACTTCTACAAAGATTTTGCAGCAAGTCTGTCGTTGCTCGATGAGGTGGTTCTCACTGAGATTTATCCCGCTCGCGAACAACCGATTCCTGGCGTGACGAGTCAGCTTATCTTCGACAATCTGCGCCCAGATATGGAGAAGCAGATGGTTTGCAAAGAAGAATTGCCCAACTACGTTCGCGAACACGACTTCGATGTCCTCGTGGTACTGGGTGCTGGCAATGTGGACAATTATGTTCCTGAACTCACCGAGATTCTGAAAAAGAAATACAACTGCTAAAAACTTCAGCAAAATAAGAGAAGCGGCAAGACTACGCCCTTTACTCGCTCGGCTACCTCGCCCCACAACAACTCAGACAACTCCTTTCTGAAGCACAATGAAAACGGTATTCAAAATACTCTTCATATTGGCACTTGCCGCCTATCTTATCTTCGCTTTCGCCAAGTTCACCAGTCGTGGAAACCGCGCAAAATGTGAAGGCATCACTGTGGTCATCACCGACAGTGCTCATGCTGGTTTTATCACGGCTAGCGAGGCAGAAGGGATACTGCAAAAGGCTCGCATACATCCCGTTGGAGAACAGATGGACGAAATCCGCACTAAGAAAATTGAGGACGTACTGAAAAAAAATCCTTTCATCAAGGATGCTATCTGCTACAAAACCCCCGATCGCCATGTGAATCTTATCATCAACCAGCGTCTGCCGCTGCTCCGCATCATGGCAAAAAACGGAGAGGACTACTACATCGATGAATACGGCTACTCAATGACTCCAATGGGCTATGTGGCCGATTTAGCCGTAGCAACAGGAAATATCGACAAAAACTTCGCGAAGAAGAACCTCGTAAAGCTGGGAAAATTTCTGCGCGACAATATTTTTTGGAACAACCAAGTGGAACAAATCAACGTTACGGAAGATCACAGCGTTGAACTGGTACCGCGTGTGGGAAATCAGATGATAAATTTGGGAAATTGTGATAGTCTGGAAATCAAGTTTCGCAATCTCAAAGCTTTCTATGAGAATGTTATGCCGCAAGTAGGTTGGAACAAATACACCCGATTAAACCTCGAACACACCAATCAAGTCATTGGAACAAAGCGAGAAAACAATAAATAAAGCCTTTCCGCTTTAGCCTCAATAGAAAACAATAAAACATAAGAATATGCCAACAGACAACAACTTCATCGTAGCGATAGAGCTAGGTTCTTCAAAAGTGACCGGCATCGCAGGCAAGAAGCAACCCGACGGAGGTATTCAAATCCTAGCCGTGGCGCAGGAACCGTCGGCAGCATTCATCCGCAAAGGTCGCATCAACAACGTCATGAAAATGAAGACCTGCATCGCCAACATCAAAAAGAAACTTGAAGAAACGCTGAAGAAATCTATCAATCAGACGTATGTCGGCGTGGGTGGTATGGGTATGCATACCGTTCCCAACAAGATCACAAAGAATTTCTCAGATAAGACGATGATTACAGAAGACATCATCGACTCTATCCACGACGAAAATCTCCAGATGCAGTCTTCAGAACGCGATATCTTGGAAGCCGTTACGCAAGAATATAAGTTGGGCGCACAAACAACCCTAGAACCTGTTGGCATCCAAGCTGAAAGTATCGAAGGCCACTTCCTCAACGTTGTGACGAAGAAGGAAGTGTGTGATAACATTAAGACGTGCTTCCATGAAGCAGGACTCGATGTTGTCGACATCCCCATCACTTTCTTGGCGTTGGGCGAAAATATGCTGACTGAGCAACAACGTCTCTCAGGATGTGCGTTCGTCGATATGGGTTCAGAAACCACGTCGGTTGCTGTTTATAAGAACGGTATCCTGCGCCATTTGGCGGTCATTCCGCTGGGTGGAGAAAATATCACCCGAGATATTGCTTCTCTGCAAATCGAACTCTCCGAGGCTGAGCAGCTGAAGTTCAACTATGGTTCTGCCCTCACTCCCGAAAACGAAGAAACATACACGCCTATCAAGCTCCAGCGCGGCGACACTGTTAGCTATGAAGAGTTTGCAGGCTTGATAGAGGCGCGTCAAGAAGAAATTATCGAAAACGTAGCTGAACAAATCAAACTCTCCAAACTCGATAAGACGCAACTCATTGGTGGTATCATCGTGACCGGTGGAGCTTCCAACATGAAGAATATCGACAAGGCATTTGCGAAATACACAGGCTTCGACAATGTCACCTTTGTGAAGAGCATCAACATTCCGCTCCGCTTGTCGGAGGCACTAAGGAACTTCAACAAAGATGGAGCAGCAAACAGCGCCATTGCCTTGATTGAGAAAGGCGACGAGAACTGCTGCGGTGGAGAGATTGGAGAAGGTCAGAAAGAACTCTTCCCGACTAAAGAAAAGATGGAGCGCCTAAAAGCACAGGAGGAAGCACGCAAACTCGATGAGGCAAAGAAAAAAGCTGAAGAGGAAGCGCTCCAAGAACAGCTCAAACTCCAAGAAGAGGAAGAAGCACGCTTGGAAGCAGAGCGTCAGGCTGAAGCCGAACGAGCAGCAAAGCGCGAGAAACGCAAAGCAATCTTCAATCGCGTCAAACGTTGGATGGACAATCTTGTCAGTGATAAAGAAAACTAATGTTACTCCCTAAAACCAGACTACAATGACTGAAGATATTCAACACAAGGAAAATAATCTGATTGATATGGGACTGCCCAGCACCTCTCCTGCGATAATAAAAGTTATCGGTGTCGGAGGCGGTGGCGGCAACGCAGTGAACCACATGTACCGCGAAGGCATTCACGACGTAAACTTTGTGCTCTGCAACACTGATAGTAAGGCGCTCTGCGACTCTCCCGTCCCCATGCGCTTGCAGTTGGGTAAGGAAGGACTCGGAGCGGGCAACCGCCCAGAGCGTGCTCGTGCAGCAGCAGAAGAGAGCGTGGAAGACATACGCCGAATGCTCGACGATGGCACCAAGATGGTGTTCATCACCGCTGGCATGGGTGGCGGCACAGGTACGGGCGCTGCGCCTGTCATTGCTCGCGAGGCAAAGGACATGGGAATACTCACGGTGGGTATCGTCACTATTCCGTTCCGCTTTGAAGGTAACAAGAAAATTGATCAAGCTCTCGACGGCGTTGATGAAATCAGTAAGCACGTGGACGCCTTGCTCGTAATCAACAACGAACGCCTCCGCGAAATCTATCCCGACCTCAACGTGCTGAGCGCCTTTGAGCGCGCCGACAACACCCTGTCGGTAGCAGCCCGCTCAATTGCCGAAATCATCACCATGCACGGCATCATCAATCTCGACTTTAGAGATGTTTGCACTGTGCTCAAAGATGGCGGCGTCGCCATTATGTCTACAGGCTTCGGCGAAGGAGAAAATCGCGTAACGAAAGCTATCGAGAACGCGCTCAACTCTCCGCTACTCAACAACACCGATATTTTCCACTCAAAGAAAGTGCTCTTGTCCATCTCTTTCTGCGCCGAAAAGGAAGGCGACACGCTCATGATGGAAGAGATGAACGAGGTACACGAGTTTATGTCGAAGTTCCACGACGATGTAGAAACGAAGTGGGGACTTTCCACTAACGAAGCACTCGGCAAGCAAGTCAAGATCACCATCTTGGCTACAGGCTTCGGTATGCGCGATATTCCAGGTATGCAGGAGAAGATGGATGCCGAAGAAGAACAGCGTCGTATCAACGAAGCCGAAAAGGCAGAGGAATACGAAGACCGTCGCAACAAGTACTACGGTACGGACGAGAAGAAATCAGGGCAACGCCGCAAACCACGCATCTATCTCTTTAACCTCGAAGACCTCGACAACGAAGAAATCATATCAATGGTCGAACTCACGCCCACGTTCAAACGCTCCAAGGAAACGCTCAAGGAAATCAACACCAAGGCTTTGGGAGTAATGGCTATTGAGCCCGAATCGGCTAATTTAGATCCAGGCGCATCTATTAGTTTCGTATAAAACATCTCGACAAACAAGAACAATCCTCATAGGGAGAAGCCTCGTCTTCTCTCTTTCTGATATTTAGCGCCGGGCTTCATGCCCGGCCCTTTCCTACTGCCCCACTCATTCATAAACATCCGATACATGTCCGATACAGCAAACAATAACATAGAAAAACTGCAAAACAATGAGTCCTTCCTCGGAGAGTTAACGCTCGAACAGCCACAGGACGGACTCATCATAAACCTGAAAAACGCCAACGACCCTTCTATCATCAAGGTCATTGGCGTAGGTGGAGGTGGAGGCAATGCCGTTGCCAATATGTACCGCGAAGGAATCCATGATGTCAACTTCCTTGTTTGCAACACTGATCGTAAAGCGTTGGACTCTTCGCCTGTCCCCGAACGCCTGCAATTAGGTCCTGGACTCGGTGCGGGCGGAAAACCTGAAAAAGGGCGCGAACTGGCAGAAGCAAGCCTTGAAAACATCAAGAAAACCTTAGATGATAACACACGCATGGTATTTATCACCGCGGGCATGGGCGGAGGAACAGGCACAGGAGCTTCGCCCATCATTGCGCGTGAGGCTCGAGCACGCGGCATCCTCACTGTCGGCATCGTCACCATTCCTTTCCTCTTCGAGATGCAGCGCCAAATCGACAAAGCCTTAGATGGTGTCGACGCGCTGGCCAATGAAGTGGATGCCTTGTTGGTTGTCAATAATGAGCGGCTCAAAGATATCTATTCCGATCTCTCTGTCATCAATGGTTTTAAGAAGGCCGATGAAACTCTCTCCACGGCCGTTCGCTCCATTGTTGAAATGATATCCATGCACGGCATTGAGAACATCGACTTTAGAGATGTCGAGATGGTGCTGCGCGATGGTGGAGTAGCCATCATGTCTAATGGATACGGACGTGGCCAGAACCGCCTGACCAAAGCTATTGATGAAGCACTCCATTCGCCTCTTCTCAACAACAACGACATCTTCAAAGCTACGCGCTTCTTAATGTGCATCAGCTTCAACCCCGACGAAACAAAGGGGCTACAGATGGAAGAACTCAACGAAGTAACGGAATTTATGAACAAATTCCGTTCGGATGTGGAAACAAAATGGGGACTTGAAACCAATCCCGAACTCGACGACAAAGTAAAAGTCACCATCGTTGCTTCCGGCTTTGGCTTCGACAACAACCAACCAGAAATCATTGAAAACGGTGTTCTCACCGAAATGGATGAACGCAAAAAGGAACGCCGTGAACGCATCTACGGCACGACCAAAGGGCAGAAGAAACAAATCATACCACACAACTCTATACTCTCACCCGACGACCTCGACAACGAAGACCTGGTGATGGAACTCGATGCCATACCCGCCTATAAGCGCACACGCGAACAGCTCAAGCAGATTGAGAGTCATGTCATCCCCGAAACGGCCACCACCATCGATCTCAGTGAGCCCTACCGCCCTGAACATACCATTGACTTCACAGATCTATAAACACTACAATACTTATATATTATGTTATTCGACCAAATAAGCAAAGAAATCATGACAGCCATGAAGTCGCGCGACAAAGTACGCACCGAGGCGCTGCGCATGATCAAAAAGAACTTCATCGAAGCTAAAACGGCTCCGGGCTCTAATGGAGAGCTCACCGATGAACAGGCAATCAAGATTATCGCCAAAATGGCAAAATCTGGTCACGAGCAAGCCAAATTCTTCATGGATAATAACCGTCCCGATTTGGCTGAAGCTGAAGAAGCACAAGCTAAGATTTACGATGAATACCTGCCGCAGCAACTCTCGCCTGAAGAACTAGAAAAAGAAGTGCGTGCTATCATCGTCGAAGTGGGTGCTACCAGCATGAAAGAAATGGGCAAAGTGATGGGCACAGCCACTAAACGCCTCGCTGGAAAAGCCGACGGCGGCGCCATCTCTGCTCTCGTACGCCAACTGCTGGGATAAACCCTATAAAGGAATGAACCATGGTTGTGATTTTTAATAAATAACTAACATATAGTTAGTCGAACCTTAAATAGTAGTTTAATCTCTGAAATTCAGTAAAATACCTCTCTAAATCCTTTGCCAAATCTGCAAGTTTTGTTATCTTTCGGGAACAAAACTTGCAGATTTTATGATTACAAAGCCTCATAGCACCCCATCATTCTTCAGCAGTCTATCCGACATGCTGAACCAATCGCCCCCCCTCTACAAACTAGCCGTATAAGAGACAGTCGCTCCTCTGTATTGTCAGAATAATGGTCGCCCTGCTAAACCCATTCGTCTGATGTGTGGCTTGTTGATTCTCAAACACCTTCGTAATCTCTCAGATGAATCCGTTGTGGAGCAATGGAGTGAAAATGCTTATTACCAATACTTTTGTGGTATGCAAGAGTTCATTCCAAATGCACCCTGTGCTTCTTCTGAATTGGTACACTTTCGCAATCGCATTGGAGAAAAGGGTGTAGAACTCATTTTCCAAGAAAGCATTCGGGGCAATAACGAAGATGATGATGGGCATCATCATGACACGGCTTTTATTGATTCGACCGTTCAAGAGAAGAATATCACTTACCCTACAGATGCCAAGTTGCATAAAAAGATTGTCCGTAAGGTTCTGGACATCGTCCACAAATTAGAGTTACCACTTCGCCAAAGCTATACTTTTGTTCTCAAGCGCATTTATCGAGACCAGCGTTTCCGCAATCATCCCAAGAATCGCCAAAAAGCAGTTAGAGCAGATAGGAAATTGCGAACCATAGCAGGCCGATTAGTCCGAGAGCTCAAGCGCAATCTAGGAGCGCATTCTCTTTACACTGAGCTGATTGAGAGATTTGAGGTGATTCTAGCCCAACGGCGTCATAGTGAGAAAAAGATTTATTCTATTCACGAGCCAGAGGTGCAATGCATCAGCAAGGGTAAAGAACATAAGAAGTACGAATTTGGCAACAAGGTATCCATCATCCGCTCGGCTACGGGGATTATTCTTGGCGCACAATCTCTTCGTAATGAGTATGATGGACATACGATAGAAGCCTCGTTAGCACAAGTTGAACGCCTGACACAGAGAAAGATCAAAATACTGGCAGGCGACAGGGGTTATCGGGGGAAGAAAGAGGTTAATGGCACTCAGATTTTAATACCAGATGTTCCCAAACCCTCAGACAGCAGGTATCAGAAGCGGAAGAAACACAAACTATTCTGCAAGCGAGCAGGCATAGAACCCACCATCGGACACTTGAAATCAGATCATCGTTTAGGTCGCAACTTTTACAAGGGATTGGCAGGGGATGCTGTGAACATACTATTGGCAGCCGCTGCTTACAACTTCAAAAGAGCCATGAGAGTTCTTTTGAACCTGCTCAAAAGAATAAGCGAAATGCTAAGCGAGAGGGCATCCATGAATGACTTCTCACTTAGCAACGCTTTTTAAGCGATGACTAAATACGAATAATTTTAAAAGAAAGTGTTGATTATGAATATACTTGAAACTAACCATCTCACTTTTAACTACAGAAATCATTCTGTATTAGAAGACATTAACTTGAAGATTCCAGAAGGTTCCATTTATGGATACTTAGGCAAGAATGGAGAGGGTAAATCAACAACGATAAAGATACTTTTAGGATTGGAGCAAACTAAAATAAATACGGTATTTTTCAATAAAAAAGAATTTCATTCCAACAGATTGCATATCCTTCAAAATATAGGATGCTTGATTGAACATCCATTCTTCTATGCAGATTTGAGTGCCTATGAGAATCTAAACTATTTGGATATACTATATCATTGTGGACAAAAACGCATTCAAGAGGTTCTAGAGCTTGTGAATTTGACTAAAGATAAAGACAAAAAAGTTAGAAAATATTCTACAGGAATGAAACAACGCTTGGGAATTGCGATGGCAATGTTTCATAATCCTAAATTACTCATTCTTGACGAACCACTCAATGGACTAGATCCTCAAGGTGTTTTTGAAATGAGAGAGCTAATGCTCAAACTTAAAAGTAAAGGAAAAACTATTTTCATTTCAGGACATATCTTAGCTGAAATGGAGAAAATATGCACACACATCGGAATATTAAATAATAAAAGATTATTGTTTCAAGGAGAAATTAATAGTCTACTCAATCAGAAAAAGCAATCTTATTTAATACATACGGACCAACCGGAACGATGCATGAAGATATGTAAAGAACACTTGATTCCCACAAAAAGGATCTCTGATGGAACGCTTATTATAGAAATAGAGCAAGATGGTTCCTTTGACAGTTTTAAAAAATTAATGCAACAAAACCACATTCAAATTTTATTTGCAGATACATACCAAGAAAATTTGGAGTCTGTATTCCTTCATCTAATAAAAACCGACTTATGAAACCTATATCGTTCTTTACTATTCTTAAAAGTGAACACTATAAATTAAGATTTAATATTGCCATTTGGCTCTTCTTGTTATTTCCTTTGTTCATGACTTTATGCGTCGATATATATGTTTTGCATAAACATGCTGATGCTGTCAATAATCCAACAATAACTTTTGATTATAATCCTTGGGTATGGGTATTGGGTAGATACATCTTCGACTTCTATGCTCTGCTTTATCCAATTCTTGCAGCCATTTTGAGTTATTCTTTATGCGATGTAGAATATAAGAATTATGGATTTAGACTTCTTTTTACAAGACCAATTAGCAAGCTGACAATTTATTCGAGCAAAATGGTCTTCCTTTTAGAGATTAACTTTATTTCTTTCCTCATAGGTTATCTTGCTTTCCTTCTGTCTGGTTTTGCTCTGGATAAGTTATTACCTGGATATGAATTCTCCAGTTATAATGTTAATAACCTAACAGCTTTTTATTTCTCATATTTGTTTATAGCACTTTCTGCTGTTTCAATTATGCAATATTATCTTAGTTTGATCTTTAAGAGTTTTGTTTTACCTATCGGGTTTGCTGGTTTCATGACGATCTTTGGGGTTATTGCTCAAAATAAAGATTATATCTATCTTATACCCTATGGTACAGTGTGGAGATTAAACTATGGTTTTTATAGTGGGATAATAGACTTTTCGAAAGGCGAATACTTAAACATATCCTGTGTGCTATTCTTTATCATTATTTCATTTTTTGTATTTATAAGGAAAAAATAAAAGATACCCTTCGGTAAAAAAATCAAATAATTAATTAATAAACAAGATTTTGGAGAAGTTACAGAAATTAGCACTTAAAAAGAGCAGTTCATTACTACACTAGTGAATCTTATTAATATTGACATTCTGAACAAATTCAACTTTAGAGTCATCAGATTTATACTTAAAACAAAACGTGGCCCCTAGCGTAATATTAGGGTGATAATAACATAATAACTTAAATTTATGAAAAAATTGCAGAAATTAGTACTAAAGAAAGACGTTATTACTTCTTTAGGTAAAAGTGAACAAGCAAATTTGAAAGGTGGAATAGCAGGACGTTCCATGCGGGAGTTCCTGCCATAGTTGATAAGGAAGATTCTTACAGGTATATCTCCTAAGTGTCCGTTGAGTTGAATATATCGACATTTATAATTACGACAGTTCTTTCCTCGTTCGCGTTCATAGGTGGCAATGAGTTCTGCCGCATTTTTCTTCCTGCCTGATACGGTGTATTTTGTCTTTCCCATTTTTGCAAGTCCAACAATGTGCATTGCCCCTTTACCTATGCTTCTAACACATGTCATAAGTTGCTCGCAGGTGAACCAACTATCGGTAATCACATACTTCGCATGCAAGCCCATCTTCCATCCACGGCGAAGCATATCCATGGCAACTTCCATCTTAGACATCTTACACTCTTGAAAGCACTTATAATCGGGGTTGCCGGTATTCCTCTTAATATGATATGCCTTTCTATATTGCTGTTTTGTCAACCCACAGTCGCCTTGTTTCCCTTTTTCCTGATGCAGTGAAAAATCAAAGGGTATGGTTGTCTTGCCGTCAAAGAATGCACAAAGTAGCAGTTTGTAGCCCAATACGCACCTACCTTTTACATGGTCGTAAACACGACTGATACCCTCCATTCTCACACCACTCTTCTCAAGCACAGTATCATCTATAATGAAACACGTCGTGGTATCAGATTGAGGAGCTTCGCCATACTTACGCAAGAGGCACATATAACGCAGCGCAAAGTGGTTCATCAAACGTCTCCAATTCATCTGCGGGCGAATCATCATCCGATAGAAACAGTTCTTACCATGATTTGAAAGTTCATATATCTTATGCTTGCATATACTGTAGATGCTCTCACCCACAATGCGGAAGAGGCAAAGAGAAAGGATTAACTCCGAAGCAGAAACCTCGTCATGTCTCTCCAGTGAAAGGCGAGATAAAAGGTGACCGAAGCCAAACTTACCAAAAAGATAAAATAAACCATCACTCATTCAGGTTTTGACACTCAAAAGTTTGGATAGCTCACTTATTTTCTCTATTTTTGTTTCCATAATAGTTTTGTTGTCTTGTCTTTAAAATCAGTTCTTTAGCGATTACTAATTTACAAAGAAAATTCGACAAACTGTTATTTTTCTTTTTATTAGGGTGGGAAACTTTAGTATATCATTAATGTCCCGATTTTAACGGGACACTAATGACTCGAGAACAAAGATGTCAAACGTGCCATAA
>CAUSYJ010000043.1:0-11100 GCA_963535845.1 uncultured Alloprevotella sp. | reverse complement strand
TTCTTAATTTGTTGTCACACTGTTGTCACGCTCGTAATACTAACATATTCAAGATGTTAGCAGGGAAAGTGTGACAACGTGACGATGTGACAACAGAAAAATAAGATGAGGGAGAGAGAGGGAGAAAGGTGCATAATGTATGTTTTTCTTATTAATATGCTCCAATCCAATAAGGATGTCAGTTGATAGGCTTATTGTATTTCTGAAAGCAATAAGGATATTTGTGCTTTTTGCTGTTGCGCGTGTAGTTTCTTCTCAGAAATATTTCAGAAAAGATTCAGAAGTTTCACCATAGAGTACATATATATATCAATATATTACACTCTAAAAAAGCTTCAGAAAGGAAACTTCAATAAAGTTGCTCGAATAAACCAAAGAACGATTGCTGAACAGAAAGTGGCACTTATTTATGAGACAGAGCAAGGAGGGCAGCTCATTTTTCTCCTACGCTATAAGGAGATTTAGATAAAAGAGAGACGAGTTTTTAGTATCTTTGCAAACAAAAGGGATTGGACATCTGTATAACAGAAAGACCAAGATAAACAATCTTAGACTTAAGTTTCACAATCAAAAAGAGATGATAATATGCAAATACTGCTGGCTTGTGCTAAAATAATGAATGCGCAGACTGATACGCAGGTGCCCTGCACCTCGCGCCCATGCTTCGAAGCCGAGGCCGAACGCTTTGCCCTGGAGGTGAGCCAATGGGATATGGAAGAGGTGAGAAACGCACTGAATTGCAGTCCACAACTGGCAGCAGAGAACCTTTTGCGCTATCAGTCGTTCAGAGAAGAGGATGAGAAAATGCCTGCCATTTTGGCCTATTTCGGACAAGCTTACAAACACTTGAAAGCGGCAGAATTTTCGGCCGAAGACTTCCGGTTTGCACAAGAACATCTCTTCATCACATCTTTTCTCTACGGACTCCTGCGTCCGCTCGACCGTATCCACCCCTACCGCATGGAAGGCAAGGTGAAGTTGGAAGCTACGGAAGAACGCACCATGTTCGACTTTTGGAAGCCGCGGCTGACGGAGGAACTCATCCGTGCCGTGCAGTCCGACGATGGAATCCTTGTACACCTGGCCACAAAGGAGATGGAGCACCTCTTCGACTGGAAGCGTGTCAAGAAAGAAGTGCGTGTGATTCAGCCCACATTCTACATTGAGAAGAACGGCCGCATGGTTTCTCCCGCCATGTATGCCAAGAGTTGCCGCGGGGCGATGACGCGAGAGATTATCAAACAAGCAGGAAACCTGCGCCAGTTCCCCGCCGAGGGAGAAAGCGTGGAAGCATTCCTACAAAGAATTCAAGACGATTTAGACATTCAATTATAACCCCTAAATGCGCTCCGCTTCAAACTACAGGAGAGAGCTTTCCCTTCATAGAGAGAAGAAAAGGAGCTTCAATTTTAAACTTACAATTATGGAAATAGGACAAAAGCTGCCGGAAGTGCTGGGCGTAGACCAGGACGGCAAAGAATGGACAATGAGCGAGCTGAGTGGCTCAAAAGTAGTGCTATACATTTATCCTCGCGATTCTACTCCGGGTTGCACCAATCAAGCCTGCAACCTGCGCGACAATTACGAGCGTTTCCTCGCACAAGGCTATAAGGTACTTGGATGCAGCATTCAAGACGAGAAATCGCACAAGAAGTTTATCGAAAAATATCAACTCCCCTTCCCGCTCATTTGCGACACGGAGAAGCGCCTCGTTGAAGCCCTCGGCGTGTACGGAGAAAAGAAGATGTACGGCCGCACCACAATGGGCGTGTTCCGCACCACGTTTATCACCGATGAACAAGGCGTTATCACGCGTATTATGAGCCCGAAAGAAATCAAGGTGAAGGAGCATTCCGCACAGATCTTAGGAGAATAATAAAGTCTTCATATAACTCCATTTACTGTAAAGGTGATATCGTTTCACCTTTACAGTATTAACTATAAAAGAAGCATAAGACAAATTTAGACATGTCTTATCTTGTCAACATTTTTCGCAGTCTATAGCCTCAAGAGAGGCTCAAAAATCAATTTCTTCGCCTACGATCGAAAAGAACGCCTATTTTTTGCATCAAAAAAATAGGCCTATTTTTAATTTCTCACCGAGGAATTGAAAATACAATAAGGATATTCTTGGATAGAATAAGGATATTTTCGGATAGAATAAGGCTGTCAGCTGACAGAATAAGCTAAAAAACGCATTTTTTAGAGAAAATCCCCCTTTCTTTAGCATTCCGACCAATCAAACTAAGCAAAATAAGCGAACAGGCCGATAAAAAAACACAAAAAAGGTTGTTCCCGTTTCTAGAACCAGAAAAGCGTTTGTAAATTAAAGCTTACAAAAAGAAGAAAGCAACCATGATAATTTACATCACAGAGTTATTGTTTTGAGAATCGTTCCGCCCAAGAGGCGCACACTGAGATTTCCGTTCTCCAGCGTGCAGAACGTGGCGGGACGCTGTTGCTTCGGGAAGGTGGGACTACCCGTGTTGCAAATCACCCTACCCTGCTCGTCGCATTCCAGCTTCCACAAATGGGTATGCCCATAAATAAAGACGTCGAAACCAGCACGCGGCAAATTCTGTTCACCATACACATGACCATGAGTCAAGAATATCCGTTGCCCGCCCTCAACAAGCAGCGCATAGTCGCTAAGTATCGGGAAATCGAGCAGCATCTGATCCACCTCGCTATCACAGTTTCCACGAATGGCCACAATGCGATCAGCCAAAGGATTGAGACGCTCCACAATACCTTTAGGGTCTAAGCCTTCAGGTAAGCCATTGCGAGGACCATAATTGATAATGTCGCCCAAGATACAAAGCATATCGTAATGCTCCTTATGGAAGAAATCGAGCACGCGCTCCAAAGCTGGCAGAGAGCCGTGAATATCAGAAACTATTAGATATTTCATACACATAAAAATACAGATGTCGCCTCCTTTTGAGACTTTCCACCCATGATGAGGTGCAAAACTACAAACTTTTTCACTGATAATAGGCTTATTTCTCCTCTCAAGGAGTATTTTTGCAGTTAAGTATGGAATTTAGAACAATAGTTGATTTACCCAAAACAGCCTTGACGGTGACGCCCGCAAGCCGCGTCCTGCTGATGGGGTCTTGTTTTGCCGACAGCATAGGCGCTCGTATGAAGGAGGCTCTCCCCGACGGACAAGTGTGTGTCAATCCTTTTGGCGTGCTCTATAATCCTGAGAGCATCCGCATGGCGTTGGAAATTTTGCTGGAAGGCTCGTTGTTCTTTCCAGACGCCTACATCTTCAAGGGGCGCGATGGGCTGTGGCACAGTTGGCTTCATTCCACGCATTTTTCCGCCCAAGAGCGCATCGACTGTAAGCGAAAAATCATGGAGGCTTTTGAGAGAGCCTCCACTTTGCTACGCGAAGCCGACATTCTCACTATCACGCTGGGCACTAACCACGCCTATCTGCACCGCACACAAGGCTATGTGGTGGGCAACTGCCACAAAGAGTTGGCCACAACGTTTCAAGAACAAATCATAGACCTTGAAACAATTTGCAACGCTTGGAATCCGCTACTCGAAGCTCTTACGCGTGAACTCCCACGGCTGAAAGTGCTCTTCACCGTTAGTCCTTATCGCTATGCAAAATATGGAATGCACGGCAACCAACTGGCAAAGTCTACACTCATGCTGGCTGTCGACCGACTTTGTGCGGACAATGATAACGCGCTCTATTTTCCTGCCTACGAAATCGTGACAGACGAGCTGCGCGATTATCGCTTCTTCGATGCCGATATGCTGCATCCTTCGGTCCAAGCGTCCGACTATGTTTGGCAACGTTTCCGCGAATGGACGTTTTCTCCCGAAACAAGCCGACAAGCACAAACGCTGGAGAAAGAACGCCGCCGAACCGCTCACAAACTCATAGCGACTGTTAAGCCTATGGCAGAAGAACCTCGATTATTTTAGGATAAAAGAAAACAAAATAAATACGTCTCATAACGGGATAATAATTATGCATTATTCTCTTGAAAAAGTTATTGCGCTCATTGGAGCGCGTCTGTTTGGCCATCACTTGGATGCCCAAATCGACTGGTTGCTGACGGATAGCCGCTCTTTAGCCTTTCCCGAAACGTCGCTCTTTTTCGCCCTGCGCACGAAGCGCAACGACGGCCATAAGTACATCGCCGACCTCTATCGCCGCGGTGTGCGCAACTTTGTTGTTGGAACTGTCCCTGACCATTATGAGGAACTCTATCCCGAAGCTAACTTCCTTTTGGTTATCTCTCCGCTCAAAGCTCTCCAGCGATTGGCCGAACGCCACCGCGAAGCTTTCTCCATTCCAATTATCGGTGTGACAGGCAGCAATGGCAAGACGATTGTTAAGGAATGGCTCTATCAGTTGCTATCTCCTTCAATGGTTGTCACCCGCTCCCCGCGCTCCTACAACTCACAAGTGGGAGTGCCACTTTCCGTTTGTTTGCTCAACGAACAGAGCCAGATAGGTATCTTCGAAGCGGGCATCAGCCAGCCCGATGAGATGCAAACCCTGCGCGCCATGATCCAACCCACCATTGGCGTAATGACCAATATCGGGCAAGCTCATCAGGAGAATTTTGCCACTATAGAAGAAAAATGCTTGGAGAAGCTGAGTCTTTTCAAAGATACTAATATCCTCATCTACGATGGTGACGACCCCGTGATCTCCGATTGTGTCCAACGCTCGCTCTATACGGGAGATCTATTGGCATGGTCGCGCAAAGATGCCGATAGTCCTCTGTTTATCCACACCATTAAGAAGAATGAAACTTCTACAGAGATAACCTATGCCTACCTCAAGAAAAACTATGAAATGACGATTCCGTTCGTTGACGACGCTTCTATTCAGAACGCTCTCAACGCGCTGGCCGTCTGTCTCTACCTCCACATCACCCCTGCCGTTATTGCCGAGCGCATGAAGAAGCTCGAACCTGTGGCAATGCGCCTGGAGGTGAAACAAGGCGTAAGAGGCTGCACCATTATCAACGATAGCTACAACAACGATGTTAACTCACTCGACATCGCACTGGACTTTATGAGTCGCCGCCCCGACCAAAACGGCATGACGCATACACTCATCCTCAGCGACATCCAGCAGAGCGGAATGAGCCACGAAGATCTCTACGCGAAAGTGGCAGATATGGTTCACTCGCGCGGCATCAACCGCATCATTGGTGTAGGCCCTCAGATTTCAGCTGCCCACTCCGCGTTTACAATCAAAAAGCGCTTTTTCCCTTCTACCGAGGCGCTGCTGGAGAGTGGTGTGCTCAACGAGATACAACACGAACTCGTATTGCTGAAAGGTGCGCGTGAATTCAATTTTGAGGAACTCACCGAACTTCTCTCTTTGAAAGTGCACGAGACAACGCTCGAAGTGAATCTCGAAGCCCTTTCAGAGAACCTCAACTTCTATCGCTCGTTCATGAAGCCCGAGACAAAGCTTGTTTGCATGATCAAAGCCTCCGCTTACGGGGCTGGAAGCGTTGAGATAGCTAAGACGCTGCAAGACAGAGGGGTTGATTACTTGGCTGTGGCCGTTGCCGACGAGGGCGCAGACCTCCGAAAGGCGGGCATCACGGCTAACATCATCATCATGAACCCCGAGATGTCGTCCTTCAATACGTTGTTCGAATACGACCTTGAGCCGGAGGTTTACAACTTCCGCTTGCTTGAAGCACTCATTAAGGCGGCACGCAAGCAGGGTATTTCTAATTTCCCCGTTCATATTAAACTCGACACGGGCATGCACCGCCTGGGCTTCAATCCTAAGACGGATATGCCGCAACTCATTGATCGTCTCAAACATCAGTCAGCGCTCATCCCACGCTCCGTATTCTCTCATTTCGTGGGTAGCGACAGTCCAAAATTCGATGAGTTCAGCGCACAGCAGTTCAAGCTCTTCGACGAGGGTTCAAGGCAGTTGCAACAGGCTTTCTCCCACAAGATTCTGCGCCATATCTGCAATTCGGCGGGTATCGAGCGTTTCCCGGAGCGTCACCTTGATATGTGCCGCCTCGGATTGGGCTTATACGGCATCGACCCTATCGATAACCACGTCATCCATAATCTGTCGTCGCTGAAAACTACTATCTTGCAAATTCGCGACGTTGCGCCGGGTGATACGGTAGGTTACAGTCGGAAGGGAACTATCACGCGCCCCAGCCGCATTGCTGCCATCCCCATTGGCTATGCTGACGGTCTCAACCGCCACCTGGGTAATGGCCATTGCTATTGCCTTGTCAATGGGCAGAAGGCTTACTATGTGGGAAATATCTGTATGGATGTGTGCATGATTGATGTCACGGACATTCCTTGCCACGAGGGCGACAGCGTTGAAATCTTTGGCGACCACCTCCCAGTAACCGTACTGAGCGATGTCTTACAGACCATTCCCTACGAGGTACTCACAAGTATCAGCGAACGCGTGAAGAGAGTGTATTTCCAGTAAAAAAACGCCAAGATGATAGAGATAGCCCTTCATCAGCTTCAGTTCTACGCCTTTCACGGCTGCTTGCCGCAAGAGCGCGTAGTGGGCGGCGACTACACCGTTGATGTGCGCCTCATTCTTCCCGATGCCACCACGGCCATAGAGGAGGACGATTTGAATGGAACGGTCAATTACGCAGAGGTCTACAAGGTAGTGCGCGAAGAAATGAAGAAGCCCTCCAACCTCCTCGAGCACGTTTGCGGCCGCATCAACCGCCGCCTGCTCAACACTTTTCCGCTCATTAGTGCCGTCACCCTGACGCTCACCAAAGTAAACCCGCCCATCGGTGCCGCCTGCCTAGGTGCAAGCGTCACGCTGACAACGAAGCGAGAAGATGTCTGAATCACACTTTTTCGAAGACTAAAATCGGATTTTAACACACTTTTTCGAAGATAAAATAAGGAAAAATCACACTTTTTCGAAGATACAAAACAAGAAATACTACATTTTTTCGAAGATAAGCCTACAAAACTGCCGCCTATTCCGAGATGGAACAGGCGGCAGAACTTATTTTATGAGGTATAATACGCTTGTCACTATCCGCAACGGCTGGCGCCGCAGTTTTTACAGATCAGGCAGCCTTCTTGATAAACAAGACTTTCGTGACCACAATTGGGACATTTCAGACCTTTAGCAGCCGTCCCATCTTGTATGTACTTCTTCAAGGCGCGCTCAACACCAGCTTTCCAGGTGTTGATACTCTCGCTCTCCATCTGCATAGAACTAACGAGTTTGATAACATTCTCAATCGGCATACGGTAGCGAAGGATTCCTGAAATCAATTTGGCATAGTTCCAGAACTCTTTGTTGAATTTCTCAGACAAGCCTTCTACTGTCGTTTTATAGCCGCGCTTATTTTCAAATTGGAAATCGTAACGATGCATTCCATCTTGTCCAGCAGCCTTAATAATGTGTCCTTTTGTCACACTCTTGGGCAATACGATACCTTCGTCGTCATCCTGCAAACCTGTGAAGATTTCGTAGGGACGTCCATCGAGCAGCCCAACAAAAGCCACCCATTTTTCTTTATTATTTTGGAAACGAACAACATCACATTCCAGTACATCGGGGCGCTTCTCCACCACTTCAGGGGGTTGGCAATCTTGAGTCTTTTTCTCTTTCTTCTTGCTAACGCTTATCATAACGCCCGAGCGACTTCCATCTCGATAAATCGTACATCCTTTGCAGCCGCTACGCCAAGCCTGCACATAGAGGCGGTCAACAAGGGCTTCATCAACATTGTTCGGAAGATTCACAGTAACAGATATACTGTGGTCCACCCACTTCTGAATCTCTCCTTGCATTGACACCTTCATCAGCCAGTCCACATCGTTTGCCGTAGCCTTGTAATACGGTGACTGTTCCACCAGGTGGTTGATTTCCTCCTGCGTATAGTTCTTCTCCGTGTCTATGCCGTTGGTCTTCATCCAAGTGAGAAACTTATGATGGTACACGATATACTCTTCAAAAGCATCGCCCGTTTCATCAATAAAATCGATGCGCACCTTTGGATCATTCGGATTCACCTTGCGGCGACGTTTATAGACGGGCAAGAAAACAGGTTCAATACCACTCGTGGTTTGTGTCATGAGCGATGTTGTACCCGTGGGAGCTATCGTAAGACAAGCTATATTGCGGCGACCATATTTCACCATGTCTTCATAGAGCTGTGGGTCGGCTTCTTTGATACGAAGGATAAACGGATTCTTCTCTTCACGCTTTGCATCAAAAATCTCGAAATGGCCACGCTCACGAGCCATCGTAACGCTGGAGCGATAAGCCTCCAGTGCAAGCGTACGTTGAACCGCCACAGCTTGGTCCGTTGCTTCTTGAGTGCCATAGCGCAGAGAGAGAGCTGCCAGCATATCGCCCTCAGCCGTGATACCTAAGCCTGTGCGTCGCCCCATACCTGTTTTACGCTTGATTTTCTCCCAGAGATGTCGCTCTGTTTCTTTGACCTCTTCAGTCTGCGGATCATCTGCGATCTTATTGAGAATCAAATCTATCTTCTCTTGTTCCAGATCGATGATATCATCCATTAGTCGCTGCGCCTTAGCTGCATGGTCGCGGAACTTCTCGAAGTTGAAAGAGGCCTGCTCCGTAAATGGATTTTCTACATAATTATACAGATTGATGGCCAACAATCGGCAACTATCATAGGGGCAGAGTGGAATCTCTCCACACGGATTCGTGCTCACCGTGCGGAAACCAAGGTCGGCATAGCAGTCGGGGATACTTTCGCGTATGATTGTGTCCCAGAAAAGTACACCTGGTTCAGCGCTCTTCCATGCGTTGTGAACAATCTTTTGCCAAAGTGCCTGCGCCTCTATTTCTTTGACCACCTTCGGGTCGTTGCTATCAATGGGGTACTGCTGCTGATATTTCTTTCCTGCAACAGCGGCTTCCATAAAGGCATCATCAATTTTCACACTGACATTTGCGCCCGTGATTTTACCCTCTTCAGTTTTCGCATCGATAAAGGCCTCACTATCGGGGTGCTTGATGCTGACGGACAACATCAGTGCTCCGCGTCGGCCGTCCTGCGCCACTTCGCGCGTAGAGTTGCTGAAGCGTTCCATAAACGGAACAATACCTGTTGAGGTAAGGGCGGAATTTTTAACTGGAGAACCCTTCGGACGAATCTGCGAAAGGTCGTGACCAACGCCACCGCGACGCTTCATCAGCTGCACCTGCTCTTCGTCTTCCTTCATGATTGCGCCGTAGGAATCTGCATCGCCATCGATGCCTATCACAAAGCAGTTGGAAAGGCTCACTACTTGATACGGATTTCCAATACCTGACATTGGCGAACCTGCAGGGACAATATAGCGGAAATGGTCGAGGAGCTCAAAGATTTGCTCCGCCGACAGCGGATTTTCATACTTATTTTCTATGCGAGCAAGCTCGTTGGCCAAACGCCTGTGCATATCAGCAGGCGTTTTCTCGTAGATATTGCCAAACGAGTCCTTGAGAGCGTATTTATTGACCCACACGCGGGCTGCCAACTCGTCACCAGCGAAGTATTCGAGGGATGCTTGAAACGCTTCATCGTAGCTGTAGATTTTTTGTTCCACCTTATGAAGATTTTAGAGAATACAATTAACGTGTTATATAAAAAAGAAGAGCATCATCTCTTATTTATTTCTGGAATAAAACCCTCCTCTCTTTTTTCGGAATGCAAAGCTATACATTCCCACCCATATTTCCAAAAATCTTCACGCATATATTTGCCAAAGCCCTAAAAGTTTTCCAAAACAAAACAAGCAAGCCTTGATTATCAAACACTTACAATCAAAGCCTGCTTAAAAAGTTTTCTATTTTGAAAAGCCTAAGCTGCGAACGACTCTTTTAAATCTCCCAAAATCAAAGACTTACGAGTAAGCACATAGGACATAATGCTCGTTTTGCCGCACAAAGGCTCACAGTTCAGAGTCCTAAGAATCAGCAATTACTCTTCTTCGTTCTTTGGCTGCATGGCAGCAGTGATTTTCTGCTCTATTTCGTCACAGAGTTCAGGGTTATCAGTCAACAATTTCTTGAGAGCCTCACGCCCCTGGCAGAGACGCGTTTCTCCATAGCTAAACCAAGAGCCGCTCTTTGTGATAACGCCGTATTCAACGCCCAAATCAGCTACCTCGCCTATATGGCTGATACCATTTCCGAAAGTAATTTCAAATTCGGCCTTACGGAATGGAGGTGCCACCTTATTCTTCACCACCTTAACGCGTACTTGGTTACCCACAGCTTGGTCTCCGTCCTTCAGTGTCGTTACACGGCGAATGTCTAAACGCACACTGGCGTAGAATTTCAGTGCGTTACCGCCAGTGGTCGTTTCGGGATTACCGAACATCACACCGATTTTCTCGCGCAACTGATTGATAAAGATACACGTTGTGTTGGTCTTGCTGATGGTTGACGTGAGTTTACGCAACGCTTGGCTCATCAAGCGAGCCTGCAAACCCACTTTATTATCGCCCATATCGCCTTCTATCTCAGCTTTCGGGGTCAGAGCGGCCACAGAGTCAACAACAACGATATCCACAGCACTCGAACGAATCAGTTGATCCGCAATCTCAAGTGCCTGCTCACCGTTGTCGGGCTGAGAAATCAGCAAATTGTCGATGTCAACACCTAATTTCTTTGCATAGAAACGGTCGAAAGCATGCTCTGCATCAATAAAAGCAGCGATGCCGCCTTTCTTCTGTGCCTCAGCAATAGCATGGATGGCCAGCGTAGTCTTACCAGAACTTTCTGGACCATAGATTTCGATGATTCGGCCTTTGGGATAACCGCCCACGCCCAATGCAGCATTCAGTGCAATACTCCCCGTCGGAATCACTCCTACATTTTCAATTTTATCGTCGCCGAGCTTCATGATAGAGCCTTTACCAAAATCTTTCTCGATTTTGGCCATCGCGGCTTGTAGTGCTTTCAGCTTTTCGCTAGCTGCTGAAGCTTCCAATTCTTCTTTTTTTGCCATATAAGAAAAGGTATGTATGCCCCCACCCAAAGGTATCGTCGTTCGCTCTACCAAAAGGAACGTTCAAGAAACCTACAGCAGTCCCACCATGTCTCCCCAAAGAGGAAAATTCCAAGAC
>CAUSYJ010000042.1:0-11131 GCA_963535845.1 uncultured Alloprevotella sp. | reverse complement strand
GAGTACTATAGTAGCAATGATGATGTTTCCACTGGCTATGTATGCGCAAAACGTTACGTTGCCTTGGACACAGACGTTCGAAGAGGAATCCGCTTTCGAACGCTTCACAGTGCTTGACGCAAACACAGACGATCAAGCCTTCAAGTTTAATCTCATTTCTCAGGCAGCTTCTTGTTCGCGCACGATACAAGCCGACGACTGGTTGTTCAGTCCGAAGGTAGCGCTCAAGGCAGGCAAAACTTATTCGTTGTCCTTTGTGGTGAGCGGAGAATCGCAGAACGCGAAGGAGACCTACGAAGTGAAAATCGGTCAAGGCACCACCGTTGATGATATGACCAAGACACTCATAGAGGAAAAGGAAGCCCCGGAAGATTATGTTGAGAAAGCCACTGTGAAGACTACTTTCTCCGTTGCTGCCGATGGCGAATACAACATTGGTTGGCACTTCAACACCGCTTTCCAGTTCAACGAAGGTGCACTGTATATATATAGTATAGAACTCAAGGAGGAACTTGCAGCAGGAGCTCCTACAGCCGTAACGAATGCAACGGTTACGCCCGCCGCCAACGGTGGCAACTCTGCCGTTATCAACTTCACCGCGCCCAGCACCGACCAGTCGGGCGGCGTTCTCACCAGCTTGACAAAGATCGACGTTTATCGTGGCGACCAACTCGTTCATACTTTTGAAAATCCGCTGCCAGGTAGCGCACTGAGCTATACCGACACCAATGTGCCCAATGGGACAACGACCTACAAGCTCGTACCCTCCAACGCACAAGGTCAGGGTTCAGAAGTGAGCGTGAGCGCATTTGTGGGCGTTGATACGCCTGCTGCCGTTGCCAAGCTCAATCTGACTTACGCCAATGGTAAGGCGCAACTCACTTGGGATAAGGTGACGACTGGCGCCAATGGTGCTTATGTGAATCCCGCAAGCATCACCTACACACTGAAGCGTGGAAAATCCACCGAACTTGCCTCCGCATTAACGGCTAACACTTATGAGGACACCCCCACAGTGCCAGAACAGCAGGAATTGCTCTACTACAGCATCACGCCGAAGAATGAAGCCGGTGAAGGCAAGGTGACATACACCAAGATGGTGGTAACGGGTAAACCCTACACACTGCCAATGTTTGAATCCTTCAAGAATGGTAAGATGTCCAACTTCTGGTTGGTCGACTACAACAAGCGTGTTCGTTGGACTCCGCTGAGCGACGAAGGCAGTTTCGCACAAGACGCCGACCGCGGCTTTATCGCCTTCACGCCGATGTTCGATGGAGAATGGTCGCGCTTGGAGAGCGGTTTGATTGATCTTGGCACTGCCAAAGAACCGATGCTGACATTCTACTACAAGACTCACACACAAGCTGAGGACACATTGGTTGTATCGGTTTCCAAGGACTATGCAGCTCTTGATACCATTAAGGCCATCCCGATGAAGACCACTGCAACACGTCAGTGGATAAAGGTGGAATTGCCTTTGAAGCAATTCGTGGGTAGCAAATTCATCCAGTTGGCTTTCGACTATAAGGGACAGAGCAACGCAAGCAATATCTACCTCGACAACATCAGTTTAGTGGACCGTCAGGACAATGATCTCAAGGCCGAACTCACTGAAGCTCCGGCTCATCTGCGCGTGGACTACCCCGCATCTGTCGTTGTGAGCGTGACCAATATCGGTGCTAATGCTGCCAACGACTACGACGTGGTGCTCTACAACGGTGACAAGCGTTTGGCAAGCATGAAGGGCGCTGCCGTTGCTCAAGGTAACAAGGTGGAAAATACGCTGACGTTCACTCCGCAACGCGACTTAGGCGATGTTGCCAACCTCTACGCAAAGGTGGAATATACAGCCGACCAAGATTTGACGGACAACACGACCGACACGGTGAGTGTGAATGTGAAATATCCTTCCTACCCCGCAGCAAAACAATTGCAAGCGATTGCCGGCACAAACAACAAGCTGACATGGGGAACTCCCAACGCTCCGCGCACACAGGACGAACCTGTCACTGAAAGCTTCGAAGACTACGCCGACTTTAGTTCTCAAAACATTGGCGACTGGTCGCTCTACGACGTGGACAACCACACCGTTTACGGCTTCAACGAATCCAGTTTCCCAGGTATGGGCGACCGCCAAGCATGGACAGTGTTCAACTACTCCGCAACAACTCCCGCCAGCGGTCCAGGTTGGAAGGGACACAGCGGCAACAAGCTGCTCATCTCCTTCGGTGCTCCTCGCGCCGTGACCCAGAACTGGCTCGTTTCTCCCGAACTCCCAGGTAAGGCTCAGACCATCTCTCTCTGGGAAAAGGCATTCAAGGGCGACAACAACGAGACTTACAGCGTGTACTACTCCACTACGGGCTTCAACCGCGCTGACTTCCAGAAGATTGCTGACGCTCATGTGGTTCCGACAGACTGGGCTAAGGCAGAATACAACCTGCCCGAGGGTGCTAAATACTTTGCTATCGTGGCATCCAGCAAAGACGGTTTCGCCACACTCATTGACGACATCACCTTCTTGCCCGATTCTTCAGCAGCACAACAGTTGACGCTCGTAGGCTACAACATCTATCGCGATGGCATTAAGGTGAACAGCACACCGGTTCAAGGCAATCAGTTCACAGACACTGTGGGCGGTGGACAATACACCTACACCGTAACAGCCGTCTACGACAAGGGCGAATCTCGCTTCTCCAACGCTGCCAAAGCTGAAGTTGCTTCGGGCATCGAAACCGCTGAAACGGCAACGGCTGCCGATGCAAACGCTCCGCGCTACGACCTCTCTGGCCGCCGCGTTGGCAAGACCTTCAAAGGTCTCTACATCAGCAACGGCAAGAAGCTCATCAGCAAATAATAGATTCATATCTACTTCTTAATACTCCAACAGCTGCACGATGACAACACCGTGTAGCTGTTTTCTTTTTCCCCACCATCAGCCTCCCACTCTGACAGCACCGAAAAATACAATAAGGATGCTGGCAGAGAGAATAAGGCTGTCGGCCCACGCCTTTAATGTGTCGGCTGGTAGTCTTATTCTGTTTTCTCACCTCCTCCCCAATTAGGAAGCAGAGGAGAAACAAGGTGGGCAACATGACTTTACCCACATTTCCCCCTTCTTTTCTCCCCATTTTCCCCCCTTTCTAATGAGCCAAGAGGAGCAGAGGAAAGCACACAAAAGAACGTTTCTTTTTGCATTTCCCTGGCTTTACACTACATTTGGGGCATAAAAAGACATTTGAAATGCCTAAGTTTAAATACTTATCCAAAATAAATTCACCTGCTGACCTTCGACAGCTACGCGTTGAGGAACTTCCCGCCGTGTGCGAAGAATTGCGCGCCGACATCATTGAGGAAGTGTCCCACAACCCAGGGCATCTTGCTTCGAGCCTGGGCGTTGTGGAACTCACCGTAGCCCTCCACTATGTGTTTAGCACCCCCTACGACCGCATTGTGTGGGACGTGGGACACCAGGCCTATGGTCATAAAATCTTGACAGGCCGCCGCGATCAATTCTACACCAACCGAAAGCTCCACGGCATTTGTCCGTTCCCCACGCCCACCGAGAGCGAATACGACACATTCACCTGCGGTCATGCATCCAACTCCATCTCGGCAGCCTTAGGTATGGCCGTGGCTGCGCTGAAGAAGGGCGAAGTGGACCGCCATGTAGTGGCCGTGATCGGCGATGGCTCCATGAGCGGCGGTTTGGCCTTCGAAGGTCTCAACAACACCAGCGACACGCCCAACAACATGCTCATCGTTCTGAACGACAACAACATGAGCATTGACAGTTCCGTGGGCGGCATGAAGCAATACCTGCTACATCTGCACACAAGCAGCAAGTACAACAGTTTGCGCTTCCGCCTCTCTCGCCTGTTCTACAAATGGGGCTGGCTCAATGAGGACCGCCGGCGCGCCGCCATTCGTTTCAACAACGCCTTGAAGTCGCTGATTGCCAATCAGCAAAATATCTTCGAGGGCATGAATATCCGCTATTTCGGTCCGATGGACGGACACAACGTTATAGAACTCGTACGCACGCTCCAGCGCATCAAGGAGATGGGCGGCCCAAAGTTGCTCCACATCCACACCATCAAAGGCAAGGGTTTAGCCCCCGCGGAGGACGATCCCACCGTTTGGCACGCCCCTGGTAAGTTCGACCCCGACAGCGGGGAGCGCGTGGTGCAGAACAAAGCCAACCAACCGCCCAAATTTCAAGACGTGTTTGGCGAGACCCTCGTGGAACTGGCACAGCAGAATGAGAAAATCATCGGCGTGACGCCCGCCATGCCCACAGGATGCTCCATGAACATCCTGATGAAAGCCCTCCCCCGCCGCGCCTACGATGTGGGCATTGCCGAAGGCCACGCCATGACCTTCAGTGCGGGTATGGCCAAAGAAGGCATGATACCGTTTTGCAACATTTACAGTGCCTTCAGTCAGCGCGCTTACGACAATATCATCCACGATGCTGCCATCTTGAATTTGCCCGTAGTGCTCTGTCTGGATCGTGCTGGCATCGTGGGAGCCGACGGTCCTACGCATCACGGCGCGTTCGACATGGCCGCATTACGTCCCATCCCCAATCTCACCATCGCCTCACCCTACGACGAGCAAGAGTTGCGCCGCCTCATGTATACGGCACAGCTGCCCGGCAAGGGTACTTTCGTGATACGCTACCCCCGCGGATGTGGCCGCCTGACGGACTGGCGCTGCCCGCTGGAGGAAGTGCCCGTGGGCAAAGGGCGCAAGATCAAGGACGGAACCGATCTGGCCATCATCAGCATTGGCCCGATTGGCAACATAGCTGCCGACGCCATTGCCGAAGTGGAGCAAGAGACGGGCAAGACCATCGCGCTCTATGACCTGCGCTTCCTCAAGCCCCTCGACGAGGAGCTGCTGACGGAAGTGGGCCACCGCTTCAGCCATGTCATCACCATCGAAGACGGAACAAGAGCTGGAGGCATGGGTAGTGCCGTACTCGAATTTATGGGCGACCACGATCTCCCCGCGCGCATCCATCGCCTCGGCTTGCCCGACGAATTTGTGGAGCACGGCAGTGTGGACGAACTCTACCGCATCGTAGGACTCGACAAGGACAGCATCGTCCGCGAAATAAAAAGAAGATTATAGGAAAGCTCTTCTCCATGAAAGAGGAGCGCACGACTCATTCTATAGAAGATTATGAAAATTATCATTGCCGGTGCAGGCTCAGTAGGAACTCATCTGGCCAAACTTTTCTCGTTGGAGAACCATGACATCACGCTCATTGATGAAGATATGTCCCGACTGATGGACATCGGTAACGACTTCGATATTCTCACACTCAACGATGACCCATCCTCCATCCATGTGATTCATGATGCTGGAGCGCGCAATGCAGACCTCTTCATCGCTGTTACTCCCGACGAGGCGCACAACCTCACCATTTGCATGCTGGCCAAGCAGCTGGGAGCAAAGCAAACAGTGGCGCGCGTGAACAACCATGAGTACGCGCTCGAGAGCAACCGCGAGCTCTTCAGTCGGACGGGTGTGGACAGCATTATCTATCCCGAAATGGCCGCTGGTAAGGAAATCATGGACAACATCCGCCGCAGCTGGACCCGCCAGTGGATTCCGATGCTCAACGATCAGCTTGTGTTGCTCTGCATCAAAGTGAGAACGGGAGCTAGGATTCTCAACGTGCCGCTTCGCGATATCTCCAAGCCCGACAGCCCCTATCACGTTGTGGCCATCAAGCGTAAAGAGGACACCATCATCCCCCACGGCAACGACTGCCTACTCGACCAGGATGTGGTCTACTTCATGACAACGGAGCTCGAGGCGAGTTACATCAAAGAGATTGCTGGAAAGCAGGACTATCCCGATGTGCGCAACGTTTTCTTCTTGGGCGGCGGCAACACCACGGAGAGAGCCTTGGCTTTCCTCCCCGACTATATGCACGCAAAAGTCTTCGAAAGCGACCCGCGCCGCATCGAGCATCTCCAGTCGCTCTATGAGGACAACCGCATCATGTGTATCAACGAAGACGGCCGCAATATCGACCTGCTCGAAGAAGAGGGCATCCATCGGGCACAAGCCTTTGTGGCCACAACCTCGAGCAGTTCGGAGAACGTTTTGAGTTGCTTGAACGCCAAAAAGCTCGGTGTGAGAAAGACTGTGGCTTTGATTGACAATTCCAACTATGTGACGATGGCCCAGAGCCTCGACATCGGTTCTATCATAGACAAAAAAACACTGGCCGCCGACAAAATTTACAACCGCATACTACGGTCGGACGTGACAAACGTGAAAAGCCTCATCATTGCCGCAGCCGATGTGGCGGAACTCGTGGTGAAGGAAGGTTCACGCGCCACGCGCCACCCTGTTCGCGACCTCAATTTGCCTTCCACTGTAACCCTGGGCGGCATGATGCGCAATGGCGTTGGGTCGCTCATCAATGGTATGACACAGTTGCAGGCCGGCGACACGGTGATGGCCTTCTGCATCGAAGGAAGCATCAATAAACTCGGAAAATATTTTAATTAAAACACCCATAGTAATCATGTATTCAGATTTCTTCCTTGGTCTTTTAGTAGGACTCCTTATCGTGCTCTTCATCAGTGGCTACGTGAAGTATTATTGGAACAACCGCAAAGGCGGCACATTGCAGAAACCCATCGAGGAAGCCCTGCGCGAACCCGATGCATGGAAGAGCAAGAAGGCTGCCCTTGAGGAGCAGTATGGTCCCATCACGAAAGAGGTGGTTGTGTCCCACTACATCGATGACGTGAGCGACAACGCGTTCTTCTTCGATGCTTCGCGCACACTCCTCCTTATGAATTTCCCCATCAAGTACGACTCCATCGAGCAATACAGCCTTAGCTTCGACGGCGTTTATGTGCTGAAAGTTTGGGTGGAGGGACTTCCGGGTCACTATCTCACGCAGAGCACCAACAATGCGCAGGCTGCCAACGAACTAAAGGCAGAACTGGCACGCGTGGTGGGCGAAGACAAGCTCTACACCATCACCGAAAAGTGGAACTAAACTTCCTTCTGACACACTAACGGGCGAGGACGACTTCCAGCAAGGAGAGGCATCCTCGCCCCCTTATTTTGCACTTTTTCCGAAAAGGCGTAACTTTGTCGTGGATAGTGCAGGATTTCGTTCGAGGTGTTCCACTAAATGGAACTCCTCGATAGGTCCAAAACAAAACAATATGAACTACAAAATAATCTGGTCCGTCCTCGGACAGTTGCTTTTCCTCGAAGCCGTTCTCCTCTTGGGTACATGGGGCGTGGCTTACATCTACCACGAAGACGCCCTGCTCTCGTTCGGTCTTCCCACCTTTCTCAGCATCCTCGGCGGCATGTTGCTAAAGTTTGCAGGACGAGGATTTGAGAACCGCATGGGGCGGCGCGAGGGTTTCTTGATAGTGAGCTCCACATGGGTCTTGTTCTCCGTGGTGGGCATGCTGCCGTTCCTGCTGAGCGGCACGGAAAGTCGCGTGAGCTGTGCATTCTTCGAGGCCATGTCCGGATTCACCACTACGGGGGCCACGGTGCTCAACAACATCGATTCCCTCCCTCATTGCATCAACTTCTGGCGCACCCTGACCCATTGGGTGGGCGGTGTGGGTATCGTGTTCTTCACCATCGCCATTCTGCCAAACATGGGCGTAGGAGAACAGAAACTCTTCTCCGCTGAAGCCACGGGACTAAACATCGGAAAACTCCATCCGCGCATCCGCACCACGGCTCGCTGGATTGGAGGCCTCTATTTCTTCCTCACAATGGCTTGCGCCGTGAGCTTATATTTCGTTGGCATGACTCCGTTCGACGCCATCTGCCACGCGTTCTCCACCATGGGTACGGGAGGTTTCTCCACCCACCAGTCGAGCATTGCTTTCTTTGATTCTATCCAGGTTGAATACGTCCTCATCCTCTTCATGTTCTTGGCCGGCATCAATTTCACCTTGCTGTATCTGGCCATCATAAAACGCCGCTGGAAGGACGTATGGAAGGACGGCGAGCTGCGCTGCTTCCTGCTCATCCTCGTTAGTGTGACCGTGGTGGGGGCTCTTGTGCTCCACCTCGTGGACCACCGCCCGTGGGAAACAGCCGTCCGACTCAGCACGTTCCATACCATATCCATACAGTCAACAACGGGGTTCACCACGGAAGACTTCATGCTGTGGCATCCCTCCACCTGGATGTTTGTTGCCTTTATCACGATGGTGGGAGCCTGTGCTGGCAGCACGAGTGGCGGTATCAAATGTATCCGCATCCTCACGATATGGAAAACCATCGTCAATGAGTTCCGCCTCATCCTTCACCCTCATGCCGTTTTCCCGCTCCGTATCAACAGTCAGCCCCTTCCGCCGGCCGTGGTTCGCAACGTGTTCGTTTTCGTGGCCTGCTATTTCGGCCTCACCTTGTTTGGCTCCATAGCTCTCATGGCGATGGGGCTCAGCATGATGGACGCTGTGAGCTGCTGTATCACTACGCTCTCCAATGTGGGCCCTGGCTATGGCCACCTCATCGGACCGCTCGACTCTTGGAACGTTCTCCCCGATGCCGCCCTTTGGATCAACTCGTTCCTCATGCTGGCCGGCCGCTTGGAGATCTTCTCTCTGCTCCTCCCCTTCATTCCGGATTTCTGGAGAGACAACTAATAACAACTTTTATATGAAGAAAATTCTCACCGCAATGATGCTTACCGCAACGATGGCTGCTAACAGCCAAACGGCGGGCTTCCGTTACACCGACGAGGCCTTTGCCGACATTCAGATGCTTCGCTACAAAGTGGAAGGCTTCGAGAAGCTGACCCTCCGCCAAAAGACTCTCGTCTATTATCTCAGCGAAGCTGCCCTTCAAGGCCGCGACATCCTCTTCGACCAAAACGGACGCTACAACCTGCGCATACGGCGTATGCTCGAAACGGTCTATACGCAATACCGCGGCGACCGCAACAGCAAGGATTTCCGCGAACTCTCCACTTACCTTAAGCGGGTGTGGTTTGCCAGCGGTATCCACCACCATTACGGCTCGGAGAAGTTCCAACCGGGCTTCTCGGAGAAATGGCTCCGCCAGACTTTGGCCGATCTCAACTATTCGCTCGACGAGGAAATCTTCCCCGTCATCTTCAATCCGGAAGTGATGCCCATGCGCGTCAACCAAAAGGACGGCGATGACCTCATCCTCACTTCGGCGGAAAACTACTACGGCCCGGGCGTTACGCAGGCTGAAGCGGAAGAGTTCTACACGCAACGCAAGGCCGTCAACGACCCGCACCCCATCATGATGGGCCTTAACAGCCGCTTGGTGAAGGAGGACGGCGAACTCACGGAGCAAGTGTGGCGCGAACACGGCCTCTATGGCTCGGCCATTACGCGCATCATCGATTGTCTGCAAAAGGCTCGCCCCTTCTGCGACACCGAGAAGCAGCAACACGTCATCGACAAGCTCATCGAGTTCTACCGCACCGGCGACCTCCGCACCTATGACGCTTGGTCCATCCTTTGGCTCAAAGATACGGAGGACCTCGTGGACTTCACCAACAACTTCACGGAGACTTACGGCGACCCGCTCGGCATGAAAGCCAGCTGGGAAGCTATCGTCAACTTCAAGGACATCGAGGCCACACGCCGCACCGAAACGCTCAGTGCCAACGCTCAATGGTTTGAGGACCATTCGCCCGTAGATGCTCGCTTCAAGAAGGAGAAGGTGAAGGGCGTGAGCGCGAAAGTCATCACAGCGGCCATCCTCGGCGGCGACCTCTACCCCTCAACGGCCATCGGTATCAACTTGCCCAACTCCGACTGGGTTCGAAAGGAACACGGCTCTAAGTCCGTCACCATCGGCAACCTGACCGATGCCTACAGTAAGGCGGCGCACGGCTCGGGCATGGACAAGGAATTTGTTATCGACGATGCCACGCGCCAACTCATCAATCGCTATGGCGACATCACGGACGATCTCCACACCGACCTCCACGAATGCCTTGGTCATGGCTCTGGAAAACTCCTTCCTGGCACTGACCCCGACTCGCTCAAGGCCTACGGCTCTACCATCGAGGAGGGACGCGCCGACCTCTTCGGCCTCTACTATGTGGCCGACCCGAAAATGACGGAACTTGGTCTTACGCCCGATGCAGAGGCCTACAAAGCGCAGTACTACACCTACATGCAGAACGGCCTGCTCACGCAGCTGGTGCGCATCAAACCGGGCAACAACATTGAGGAGGCTCACATGCGCAACCGCGCCTTCATCGCCCACTGGGCGTACGAGCATGGCCGCGACAAGAAGGTGGTAGAACTCGTGAAGAAGGGCGGAAAAACGTATGTTCGCATCAACGACTATCCTGCTCTGCGCCAACTCTTCGGCAAACTCTTGGCTGAGGTGCAGCGCATCAAGAGCGAGGGCGACTATGAGGCCGCACGCCAACTCGTGGAGACTTACGGCGTGAAGGTGGACCCGAAGCTCCACAAGGAAATCCTCGATCGCTACAACAAGCTCAACCTCAAACCCTACAAGGGCTTCATCAATCCTGTTTACTCGGCCGTTCGCGACGCACAAGGCAATATCACTGACGTGAAACTCGACTACACCGAGCCTTACGACAAGCAAATGCTCCGCTACAGCCGCGACTACAATACGCTGCCAGATGTGAACGAGTGAGCTTTTTGATCGGACGGGTCGGACGGGTCAGACTGGTCGGACGGGTCCGAGATTCAATCAACCAACTTGGCCTGAGCTTAGCTAAAAAGCCCTTTCGCTTTTGCTGAAATTCGCTGAAAAATATCTCTCGCGCCCCAATATTCTTCCTTACGTCAGAATATTGGGTTTTTCTTCTTCTTTTATCTTCTTCTTTTTATAGGGGGTGTGGGGGGAATATTTTTCTTCTTCGTTTTTCTTCTTCTTGCGATGAGTGACAGATGAGTGACAGATGAGTGCAAGATGAGTGCAGATGTGTGAGCGATGTGTGAGCGATGTGTGAAAGGAGGAGGCACACTGAAGGCGAGAAGCGTGCAAGAGGAAAAGAGGAGATAGGCTGTTGCCCTACTTTCAGAAGGCAACGAGGAGCAGGAAATTGAGAGGAACTATTTTTTACAAGACACAGGCTCACTCCTCCCTCTCTCAACGA
>CAUSYJ010000041.1:0-11136 GCA_963535845.1 uncultured Alloprevotella sp. | reverse complement strand
TTTAAGAACAGATACTTATAGTTTGTTTTCAGTTGTGGATATCAGCGTGGAAAAGTAAGCTTTCTTTGTGGATTACATTATTTCCAAATTTTATACAAAAAACTTATCCACCGTTTCCACAGGCAATTATCATCAACATAACTTTCTTTTCTTTTTCTAAGAATAAAAAAAGAAAAAAGAATATATAGAAAATGTTTTGCGTGGTGGATGGTGGAAAACGAGAAATCAATCCTTCTGATTTCTCGGAAAGTGTTGCAGAATCTGATCCCGAAGAAAGCGGCGATCAATGTGGGTATAGATTTCGGTTGTACTGATGCTTTCGTGTCCCAGCATGGTCTGAATGGCGCGCAGGTTAGCTCCGCCCTCCAGCAGGTGGGTGGCAAAGCTGTGTCGGAAGGTGTGGGGCGAGATGGTCTTTTGTATGCCTGCTTGTTCGGCGTAGACCTTGATGTTGTGGAATACTGTGATGCGCGACAGGTGCTTCTTGCGCGCCGCGCTGATAAAGACATAATCCTCTTCGCCAGGTTTGATATCGATGAATTTGCGGAAAGCGAACCACGCCTTTAGTTCGCGAATGGCTCGTTCAGAGATAGGCACTAACCGCTGCTTGTTGCCCTTTCCCGTGACGCGCAAAAATCCCTCGTCGAGGTAGAGATCGGAGAGTAGGAGGTTGCAAAGCTCGCTCACACGCAAGCCGCAGGAATATAGAATCTCAATGGCCGCGCGGTCGCGTTGCCCTTCCGGTGTGCTCACATCGATTATTCCTTCGATAGCATCAATCTCCTCCACGCTAAGCACCTCGGGCAAGTGTTTTCCTATCTTGGGCGATTCGAGAAGTTCCGTAGGGTCTTGTTCCAAATAGCCATCGAGAACGAGAAATTTATAGAACGAGCGTACACCTGAAAGAATCCGCGCAATGGAACGTTCGCCAATGCCAACATCCATAAGGGCCGCTGCAAAAGAATGGAAATGTTCGAGCTCCACCTTGAGAAAATCAATCTTTTCATCTTCAAAATACGCAAAGAGTTTCTCTACATCGTGGAGATAAGCCTCACGCGTGTTGTTGGAAAGTCCTTGTTCGAGCGTGATATAGCTCTTGTATTTTTTCAGAATACTGTTCATGGATGAAAAGAACGTTGGTGGGTGGCAAAGATACGGATAAATCGTGCGGCAAAGCGAAAAAAATGAAGTAACTTTGTAGCCTAATAATATATAGGCCTATGAAGATACTGATTATGAATGGTCCGAATCTCAACTTGTTGGGACAGCGCGAACCGAGCATATACGGCACGGGAACAATGGAAACCTATGTGGCTGAACTTCGAAAGCTTTATCCTGAAGTTGAGCTGGAGTATTTCCAAAGCAATGTAGAAGGCCTCATGATTGATCGCCTACAAGCCACTCTCAGCGACGGCACAAACGGTGTGGTTCTCAATGCGGGTGCCTATACGCATACGAGTATCGCGTTGGGAGATTGCATCCGCTCGCTGACGTGTCCCGTTGTGGAGGTGCATATCTCCAATGTGTACCAGCGCGAAGAGTATCGCCACCGTTCCATGATTAGTGCAGCCTGTAAAGGTATTATTGCTGGCTTCGGCCTTCATAGTTACCGCTTAGGTATCGAAGCTCTGCTGAGAGATTAAATTTGTTTCAGAAAAAACAAGATAAGGAAGATGAAATACAAGAAGACAAAGATTGTTGCTACCATTAGTGACGCACGCTGCGATGTATCGCTAATACAGAAGCTCTATGATGAAGGCATGAACGTAGTACGCCTGAACACGGCCCACCAAGGCCCGGAAGGCATGAAGCGCGTAATTGATAACGTGCGCGAGGTTTCTAGCCACATCGCTCTGCTGGTGGATACGAAAGGACCTGAAGTGCGCACAACGGTTTGTGACGCCCCCATCACATTCAAAGCCGGCGAGACAGTGAAAATTGCTGGACTGCCGAAGGAGAAGACCACGAAGGAGCGCATCTGCGTAAGCTACCCCGAATTTGTGCGAGATGTGGCTGTGGGTTCGCAAATATTGATTGACGATGGTGACCTCGGACTGCGCGTTACAGAAAAGGACGCTGATTGTGTGACTTGTACCGTGGAGAACGAAGCCACGCTGGGAGCGCGCAAGAGTGTCAATGTGCCGGGTGTGCGTATCAACCTGCCCGCTCTGACGGAGAAGGACCGCAACAACATACTCTTTGCCATCGACTACGACGTTGATTTCATCGCCCACAGCTTTGTGCGTTCGAAAGAAGACATCCTGGAAATTCGCAAGATACTCGAAGAGAAGAAGAGCGATATTAAAATCATCGCCAAAATTGAGAACCAAGAGGGCGTAGACAATATAGAAGAAATTTTGGAAGTAGCCGACGGCGTGATGGTGGCTCGTGGCGATTTGGGTATTGAAGTGCCGCAAGAATACATCCCTGGCATTCAGCGCCGCATAATTGCAGCCTGCATCCGCGCCCATAAGCCCGTTATCGTGGCTACGCAGATGCTTCAGAGCATGATTCGCAACCCACGCCCCACGCGTACGGAAGTGACCGACATTGCCAATGCTGTTTACAGTCGCGCCGATGCTGTCATGCTGAGTGGTGAGACTGCTTACGGCGACTACCCAGTTGAGGCTGTCCACGTTATGTCTACCGTGGCACGCCAGGCAGAAGTCGACAATCTGGATGGAGTGACGGCCGACATCGATGTACCTCTCTCTCAGTATCCTACTGTGACGGAATTTTTCGCTAAAGAAGCAGTGATGGCCACTAAGACTATGCAGCTCCACGGTATTATCATGGATAGTTTCACGGGTCGCACAGCGCGCTACGTTTCTTCCTTCCGTGGTCGCAATACGGTGTTTGCTCTTTGTTATAAACCCAAGACAGTGCGCCATTTGGCACTGAGTTTCGGTGTTTATCCTATCTATCTGCCGATGAATACCTTCGGTCACGCCTTCCTTCTTGTGGCGTTGAAGAAACTGATTGCTGAAGGATTGCTCCATTATGAGGATCGCATTTGTTATCTTGGTTCTCACCGCAAAGAACAAAGTACGAGCTTTATGGAGATGAACATCGTGCGCAACCTGCTGGATGAAGAAGAGAAGGAAGTGTATAGAAACTAACATTTGAGGAATGAGTGGCGAGATATAAGCCCGTTTTTTAGGAGCTTGTATCTCGCAACTTACAACTCGTGTGTAGTAAAAAATAACTCAACTGTGCAACATCATCATACAAACGGAGCAACGCAAATACCGCTGGCAGAAACTGACAGCGTAGAGCTGTTGTACGACTACTTGGAGGCCCACTGCACTCCGGAGGATGAATACATGCACCGCCTTTATCGAGCTACCAACACACAGCTCGTGCGGCCGCGCATGGCCAGCGGACACATGCAGGGAATACTCCTGCGGATGATTGCACAAATGGTGCGCCCTCAGACCGTACTCGAAATCGGCACTTACTCTGGCTATTCTGCTCTGTGTCTGGCTTCGGGGATGGAAAAAGGTACTAAGATCTATACTTTCGAGGTGAATGATGAGCAGGAGGACTTTACCAAGCCGTGGTTTGATAATTCTCCCTATCCGGCCGATATAGAAATGATTATTGGCGATGTTCTGAAGTTGCTCCCCAATATGGATCTTCGTTTCGACCTCGTTTTTATCGATGCCAACAAAAGGGACTACCGCGCCTACTACGACCTTGTCTTTCCGCGCCTCAATCCGGGCGGCGTGATTCTGGCGGATAATACGCTCTGGGATAATCACGTTGTCGATCCGGCTTATGATAACGATGTGCAGACAAAGGCTATCAAAGATTTCAATGATTATGTGGTGCAGGACAGCCGTGTGGAGAAAATAATTCTCCCGCTGCGCGACGGACTCACTATGATTCGTAAAAAATAAGACCAATATGGAAACTACCCGTCAACAGAAAATAGACCGCCTGATACAGAAAGAGCTCGGCGAAATGTTTCAACGCCAAACTCAAGCTATGCGAGGCGTGCTTGTGAGTGTAAGTAATGTGCGCGTGAGCCCAGATCTCAGTGTGTGTAATGTTTATGTCAGTGTTTTTCCTTCAGAAAAGGCCGATGAGATAGTAAAAAATCTCAACGACAACGTTCGCAGCATTCGCTACGACCTTGGACAGCGCGTCAGACATCAGCTCCGAATCATTCCCGAACTAAAGTTCTTCAAAGATGATACCCTCGACTATATCGAGCACATTGATGAACTTTTGGGTAACAAGTAAGTAGCGACACCCATGTCGTTTCCATTCTACATTGCGCGCCGCTATCTTTTTTCTAAGAAGCAGCACAACGTTATCAACCTTATTAGCGGCATCTCCGTGGTAGGGGTAGCACTGGCTACACTTGCCATGGTTTGCGTTATGTCTGGCTTCAATGGTTTTCAAGACCTCATTGGTAATCTTTTCACTGCCTTCGATCCGCAGTTGGAATTGGTTCCAACGCAGGGCAAGGTAATGGCGGAGGACGATCCCTCGCTGGTGGCTGTGAGGCGCAATAACAAAGTGGCAGCGGCCACAAACAGCTATGAGGACAACGCCCTCATACTTTTCAAAGGACGCCCTTTGGTGATCATGCTAAAGGGTGTGGACGACAATTTCACAAAGACGTCTGGAATTAAGAATATTCTTTACGGACAAGGAGAGTATTTGCTCCGTCGTGGCAATTTGAATTACGGTGTTCCAGGTTATAACCTCGCTCTGCAAATGGGAGGTTTGAATTTCGGGACGCTGCAAATCTGTGTGCCCAAAAAGGGCGAGCAAATCAATCTGGCTAATCCGATAGAAAACATCAATGTTGATGATTTGACGGCTTCAGGAATCTGTTTTCAGGTTCATCAGCAGAAGTATGACGATAATCTCATGCTTTGTTCTCTCCCCTTTGTTCAAGGGCTTTATAATCAAGAAGGCTGCATCACTAAGTTAGAACTCAAACTCAAAGAAGGTGTTGATGAACAAGTGGCTAAAAAGGAATTGCAACAATTGGCAGGGCCACGATTCAGAGTGCTCGATCGCTATGAGCAACACGAGGAAACGTTCAACGTGATGCAGATAGAAAAACTCTTCGCCTTTGCATTTCTCACCTTCATAGTCCTCGTGGCTTGCTTCAATATCATAGGTAGCGTTTCGATGCTAATTATTGACAAAACAAAGGACATATCCACGCTTCGTCACCTCGGAGCCACCAACAAGCAGATAGTGCACATTTTTCTCTTTGAGGGCTGGCTCATTTCCTTTATGGGAGCGATTATCGGCATTGTTCTCGGTCTCGTTGTGTGCTTTTTGCAGCAGCAGTTTGGCCTGCTAAAGCTTGAGCCAACAGGCGGCGGCAACTTTATCGTGGATGCGTACCCCATCAGCGTTCATGCGCTCGATGTTGTGATAATCTTCTTCACCGTCATCATTGTTGGTTTCCTCAGCGTGTGGTATCCAGTAAACTATCTGAGCCGCAAAAGCATGGATTCGCAAGCATAAGCCAACGTTTAGACTTATTGAACCCTATTGTCTAACTCCCCATATTTTTGAATATAAGCACTTGTCTTTGCTGCGTACTTCGTACGTATATCTACTCCTACCAGCAAAAACTTATTTTTTGTTGTCACGTTGTCACAGAGATGTAAATGCGTTGATAAATAGCTGTTTATAAGCGTGACAGCAGTGTGACAACAAAATTTTATTGTCACCTTGTTGTCACGCTTATAATATGTACGTTATCAGATAGTTAAGACTAAAATGTGACAACGTGACGACGTGACGATGAAAAAACAAAATGTAGGGAGGAGGGAGAGTATGTATAGATATAGCTTTCTTTGTTCTGTGCTCCACTACTATAAGGGTGCTGACTGACGCAATAAGGATGTCAGCTGACAGAATAAGGCTATCAACTGATACGCTTATTGTATCTGCTGATAGCCTTATTTTATTTGTGACTATTTAGACAATAGTGATACGGCTCTGCCCGCTGCTTGGGAGTTTCTCTACTCGAATCTGTGGGCTGATTTGGTTGCGGATTTGGTCGGTATGACTGATGACGCCTACCTTTCGTCCCTGCGAGTCTTCGAGGCTTGAGAGAGCTTGCATCACCAGTTCGAGGCTCTCGTGGTCGAGGTTGCCGAAGCCTTCGTCAATGAAAAGTGAGCCGATGCTTAGGCCGCTGGACGAGAGATTGGCCAGCCCGAGGGCTAAGGCTAAGGAAACGACAAATGTCTCCCCGCCACTGAGCGAACTGACATAGCGTTTCTCGTCGAACATATCGCGGTCGATGATTTCGAGCATCAGCGTGCCAGGCATGTTTTGCAGGCGATAGCGCGGGCAGAACTTCTCCAGCTGCACATTAGCGTGGTTGACGAGGAAACGGAATGTGTAGCTCTGCGCCAGTTCGCGGAATTTCTTTCCATCGGCCGAACCGAGCAAGTGGTCCAATCGCTGCCATTCGGCTGCGTTGTCTTTTGCTTTTTGGAACTCTTCTTTCCGTTCTTGGGATTGAGCTATGCTGTTGTTGTGTGCTTGTAGGCGTGTGCGCAAGCCCACAATCGCTTCGTTGAGTTGTGTTTGCTGTTCGATGAGTGCCTGCTGCTGTTCGATGAGCTGTTGGCGCGTGTTGTCGTCAGTATTGGCAGGACGATTGCTTTCAGCCTGTAGTTGGAGCAGTGCTTTGCGCACCTGTTCCACTTGGTGCGCTGCGAGCGTTGCTGCCTTCTTGCGCGCATCGAGATTGGTGCGTAGCTCGTTCCAGTTGCGTGTGTCGGAGAAAATCTGCTTTAGCTCCGTCATTTGTATAGGAGCGTGCGTTCCGTTGAACTTGAGAATCCATAAGTCCATTTGCGACATTCCGTCGCTGTATTCCTCTTGTTTTTGTAGGCGCGTTTTCTCCAAATTTTTATGTTGCCCCTCCAGCCGGTTAAGTTCGTTGTTGGTGCGGTCGAAAGCCTCCTGTGCTTTCTGCTGTGCTTGCAACATACCGGCGATATACTTCTTGAGGCGTTCCTCCTCGAGGCTGGGCGAAGATTCGCCAAAGAGGCGGCGCATTTCCTCGCGTTTGTCGTTGAGTCGTTGAAGGGCAGCATCCTTTTCGTCGCGCGCCTGCACCAGTTGTCGGTTGGCTTCTGTTTCGTTGTCCTTCATGGTCTTCACTTCCTCGCGCAGGATATTGATTTTGCCGTTCAGATCCTCCAGGCTGTTATTGGTGCGGTTCCAATCGTCGAAGAGATTGTTGAGGCGCAGGCGGAAGTTGTCCGAGTTCTTTTGCCATTCTGTCAGCCAGCTTGAGAGCGTGATCATGCTGTCAAGGTCGCGGTAGAGTTCGCTGCAAACGCGGTCGCTTCTGTGGAGGTTTTGTTGCAGTCGCTCAATGTCGGACTGCTTTATCTTCAGGTCAGAGCGGAACGTGTTTACTTGATTTTCGTTGTTCTGAATGCGCGCATTGAATTGCTCAATCTTCTCCGTGATTTCGTTGATGAGATTCTGGTGCTGATTGAAGGTGTCCATTTCTTTTGTAGACTCCTCACAACTCTTCATTGCGTTGTCGATGAGCATACCAAAGAGGGTGAAACGCGCACTGCGGTTGGTGGTTGGTGAGCAGTCGGTGAATGAAGGATCGAGGTAGACATAGTTTTGCCATTCCGTTTCGTCCGCCGCTTGACTTTGTTCGAGTTCTTGCAGGTAAGTCTTATCCGCTTTCAGCTCAGCTTCATCGGCCGCCAACTTATTAGAGAGTTCCGAAAATTTCTGCTCCGAAGTTTTGAGGAGTTCCTCCGCTTCATCGAAGTCCTTACTGAGGTTTTCGATGAGATTACCCAATTCGCGTTGCGTCTCCGTGTGGTAGGGATGATGTGTGGCACCGCAAACGGGGCAAGCCGTACCTTCTTTGAGACTTTTGCGTAACCGCTGAATGTTCTCACTATTGGAGAGCATATAGCTCTCGCGCTTTCGTTCGACATCCTCTTTGCGCACCGTCATTTCCAGTTTTGTTCGTTCCAAGTCCTTACGCGTTTGTTCGAGATTTCCCGTGTCGCGCGCAATTTTTGCTCGGCGTTCGTCAATACGTTCATAGCCCGTCACGATACGTTTCCAGAGTTCGCGTGCAGGTTTGAGCCCTTGCAGGCGATTGCGTAGTTGCGAGAGGCGCAGTTGGAGCTCGTCGCCGTTGTGTCCTTGATTGGCTTGGCGATGAATGAGCAATTCTGATTTTAGTCTGTTGAGTTGGGCTTGATCCTCCTGCTGTTTTTTCTCCAAACGCTCCAAAGTGTCGGAGATATTCTTGTGTTCGGATTGTTTCGTTTTCAGTTCGTTGTTGTCCTGCGCATTCTGTGTGGATTCTGTTCGGAAACTCGCCAGTTTGTCCTTGACAAGTTCGAACTTATCGAACATGATGCGGTGCACATTCAGTGTTTGTCGGTGGAGTTCCTTTTCTTTGATTTCCTCCTCCGTTTTTTCCATCACGGCGAGTTTCTCACGATAGCGCGTTTGCCTATCTATGAGTGTGTCCTGCGCTTGTTTGAGTTGCTGCAAGAGCTTTGTCACCTGATTTTCCGCTTCTGAAATTTCGCCCGATAGCTTATTTCCTTGATTGATAGCCGGCTGCCAACGCATTTGTTCGTTTTCGGCATCGGCCGTTTGCTCTTTGCTGGTGTCAAGAGCCGAAGTAGCCTGCTTCAGGCGTAGTCTGCAATCTGATAGCTGGCTCATGATTTCTTCGTCCTGGGCTTTGAGCTGCTCTATGTCGTTGGCGCGCACCTCTATCTTTTGGAAAAGCGGCAACACCTCCTGCACCGAGTCGTAGCGTTCCAGTTTGAGCTGTTCGCCTCTCATTTCGACCACGCGCTTCTGGGCTTCCATGTTGTGGTTTTCGGCAGCTTCCAGTTGGGTTTTGGTTTGTGTATAATTATTGAACCACAGTAGTTGCTCATCAATGCTTTTCTGTTTTTCGCCCACAAACTTATGGGTAGCGGTCTTCTGATGAATCTCGTTGTTGAGTTCGTCGAGTTCTTCAGGCGTCAGGCAGTAGCTGAGCAAACCTTTGATATTGCTATCCAGTTCCAGCACTTGCTTTTCAGCATCAGCGTGTAGTTCGTGGATTTTCTGCGAGATACGGCCGTAGATGTCTGTACCTGTGAGTTTCTCCAATAGCGACGACTTATCGCTCTTCTTAGCTTGCAGAAAAGTGGCAAAACTGTTCTGCGCCAGCATCACGGTGCGCGAAAATTGCGTATAATCGAGTCCGATGATTTCCGTGATTTTCTGTTGTATTTCACTATTGCGACCGTTGAAAGTAGTCTTCTTTGGCGCGAGCTGACGGAAGGAGCGTTGCACATCGTCATAGTTGCCCGTGCGCTTCATGCGGCAGCTCCAGCCAGCCTCATAGCGCGCTCCGTCGGGCATAGTGAATTCTACCCGTGCATAGGCTTCTTTCTTTCCTCGGCGCAAGAGATTTCGCGTGTCGTAGGTCTGAAGATTTTTCACCACGCTGTCGTCCTGCGATAGCATTTCTTTGTTCAGCCGTTCTGCGTTGTCGAGGCGCGGGGCTTCATCGTAGAGCGCCAAACAGATGGCATCGAGCAGTGTGGATTTGCCCGCGCCCGTATCGCCACAAATAGCGAAGAGACCAGCCGAACGCAGCGGTTCGGCTGTGAAGTCAATGACCTGTTCTCCTTCAAAGGAGGTGAGGTTGGAGAGGATTATCTTATCTATTTTCACCGTAGTATATTCTGCTCAGTTAAATATCGGTACATTCCTTTTCTGCTTGTTCAAACCGCAGGCGGAGGGAGTCGGGCATTTCGCTGCCGTAGCGACTGTCGAACACTATCTGGGCCATTTCCATGGGGGTCAGACTGCGTATGTTTTCGATGCTTTCTGTTGTTGATTGCGCTTTAGAAGCTGTTTTCGGTGTTTCGCGCGTCATGCGACAGAAGTGGACCGCTTTTGTGCTCAAAGCTTCCGTCACCTCGTGGAGGAAGTTTGGTTCTGGCTGTTCCTCCAGTACGCGGAGTTCCAGATAGGGCCATGCTTCGCCATTGTCCTTCTTTCCGCGCTCCGGCAGCTTATAGATTTCATCCATAATAGTGAGCGGAGTGGCAGAGCCTTTGGCCGGAATAGTGAGCAAATGGCGCAATGGATTGTATTCAAGATGGCTCACAACAGTTTCGCCGTCTTCACCGATTTCCACCATTTCCACGCCGTGATGATAGAACCTTTCGCTGAAGCTCATTGGGAGAGCCGAACCAGCATAGTAGGTGTTGCTGCTCACTTGCTGGGCTTTGTGGATATGGCCCAAAGCTACATAACTGAATCCTTCACCCATGATGTCGGCGTCTACGCGGTCCTGACCGCCCACCACGAGGCGTTCGCTGTGTTCTTCGGCGTTGATGTCGGCACCTGCCGCATAGTAGTGAGCACAAGCCACAGTGGGCAAAGCCTTAAAGGGCGATTTGCGAAAACGCTTCTGCAAACCATTGAGGAAATAGCGCAAACCTTCCTCCACGGACATTCCTGCTGGATAGTCGCCGCTGCGCAGATAGGGAATGGCGAAGCAAACCACGCGGGCTTCGGCATTATCGCGCAAACTCAAAGGGAGGAGATACTCGTCGAAGTCTATCTCTCCTTCCTCGTTGCGGTGTATCAGTCCGCGCACATAGATGTTGTGAGTTTTCAGCAGAGCTTGCGGAGCTTCCAATCGGCCTGCCGAATCGTGATTACCAGCTGTGATGACGATTTGAATACCTGGAACGGTCTCTGTAGCATCGTTGAGAAACTGATAGAACATTTCTTCCGCACGGGCCGAGGGATTGGCTGAATCGAACACGTCGCCGCTGATGAGCAACGCGTCGGGCTGCTGCTGGCGGAGTGTTTCGAGCATCCAGCGCAAGAAATGGGTGAATTCCCCCTCACGATCGTGTCGGTGAAAACTATTGCCCAAGTGCCAGTCGGCAGTATGAATGAGTTTCATTTTCTTCTGTTTATATTATGATACAAAAGTAATGATAAGCGCGAAAATAGAAAACGCCACGCGTGGAATTATTCGTGGCGTTTAGCAAATGAGGGTTCAGAAACTGACGGGATTGCATCTACTTTGGAACAATCCCCTCTGCTGCTTCTTGGAGTATGTACTTAAATAAGAAT
>CAUSYJ010000040.1:0-11606 GCA_963535845.1 uncultured Alloprevotella sp. | reverse complement strand
ACAGTTTTGCCAACGACGCTGACGAACATTTCAATCTCGGTGTTCACTATCAGAGTTTCAGCCTTTTCTGGTGTCCAGTATGGAACTATGGTGAGTACACTTATGCTCTTGTTGACAACAAAGAGGAGAAATATGTTGACCTCACCGTGGAAGAAGCCAAAGAGATTGCTAAGGAATGTAAGTTTGAGATTGCCGATAAGCCCTCTCTGCCTCTGGGCACTCAGATTGGTCTGAAACCCGTCGTTCTTCTTGTCATAGGTCTCGCTATCTACGGTCAGATTCCAAGCAGAAAGAAAAAGAAAGAAGAGGAAGAAAACGAAGTGCCTGAAGCACCGAAAGAGTAGTATTTCTCTTTTTCCTAAGATAAATAAAGCAGCCACATGCTCTTTTGAGCGCGTGGCTGCTTTTTTAGGTAGGAAACCTTTTTCCTCTTTACACCTTCTGCACTCTCACCTTGCCTTTTTCGAGGTCGAAGGCAGCGCGGAAGCGCGTGGGGCGCACCCAGCGAATCATGATGTTGCGCAGGAGTTTGGGCTCAAAATCCTTGGCAGTGGCAGCACCCTTCGATTTGATGGTGGTGTGGAGACTACCCAAATCGCCGAGACTCACACTCTTGCCATCGAGCAAGGCTTCGAGGGCGTGGACGCAGGCCTCTTTGATGACGGCCGAAGCATCGGCAGCAGTGGCTGTACTGGAGTGCGAAATCTTGTCGCAGAGGGTGGCGAAACTCATCTGAGTTTGCTCAACTTCTTGGGCGTAGTACTTCACACTTTTGTCAATAGGATTCTTTCGCTGGATTACTTTGTACTTTAACATGGTTTTGATGATTTTAAGCACCATCCACTCAACGTGGGTTTTGTGGTGCAGGTTAGTGATAATGATTTGGTTAGTGTCTTGCTGAAGCTTCTTTCTTAAGACATTACAAAGATAGGAATTTAGAGTGAATTGTGCAAGAGAAAAGGAAAGAAAATTTCAAGCCTTTCTTGGTGGGCTCAGACTGGTCAGACTGGTCGGACTGGTCTGACGGGTCGGAGGTCCTCTTGCGGGGGTGGGTTCTCGGACTGGTCGGATGGGTCGGAGATCCTCTTGAGAGGCTTTCGCTTTATCTAATCCTCCTCCAGTCTCTTCCTTTCGCTCTGAACATCGTAGCTGGGGCAAGCCTTGTTGGGGTTCACCTCTCGGTGGCCGCGGATGCGGGCGGTGGGGTAGTGCCAGTGGAGGAGGCGGAGGAGAGCCTCGAGCGTGGTGCGTTGGGCGCAGGTGCGCGTGTCCTTCGGGCGACCTTCGGGGTCGATGCCGCCGATGTAGGCCACATGGATGGCGTGTTGGTTATAGCCCTGCACGCCGTTGGCCACGTGTTCTTCCGCCCAGAGGCGGCGCAGTGTGCCGTCGGCCTCGATCACGTAGTGATAGCCGGGAGCGTGCCAGCCGCGGGCGCGGAAGCCATTGCGGAGCGCCTCGATGGTGGCGGAAGGTTGCGTGGCGGTGCAGTGCACGAAGATGTTGTTGATTGTTCTCATGGTTGTTGTTGGTTTTTAGGGGTTAGTGATGAGTTTTGAGTTGGTGGTCGATGTAGACCTTCACGCCGAAGATGCTACCGGCGTAGATGAGCGTCTGGGCTGTGAACCACAGTACGCTGTCGGAGATTTCACCCAATGGCGGGACGATGAAGCCCGCGATGGTGAGGCCGACACCTGCCATCAGCATGCCGATGGCGGAGAGTTTTGAGAGATTGTCTTGCATGGTTGTTTTTCTTTGGTGGTCTCGGACTGGTCGGACGGGTCGGACTGGTCGGAGGCTTTTTATGTTAGTTTAGAAACTTTCCCAGCTTGTCGGCAGCGGGCGAGGTAGCTCTTGAGGGCAGCGATGCCCACGAGGCCTTCGGGGTGGCGGCGCGCTTCGTTGGCGCGGTCTTGTTCGATGCGCTGCCAGGTCATGTTGCGCTCGGAGAGGAACGAGCGGAGGCTGCGCGTGAGCACCATGGGGTCGGGCGTGCCATAAAAGCGTTCGTAGCGGCCACCTTTGAAGTGTTGGAAAAACCAGCTGAGCTCGCACACTGTGAGTTGACCGAATTGCTGGAGGATGATGGCCGTAAGCTCCTGCATTTGGAGCGTGCTCCACCGCGCTGTTTGTCCGCAGAATTCGGCGATGCGCGTGAGCTGTGGCACTATCCACACGCGGCCCGAGTTAGGCCCGTAGAGTTGGTCGAGCTGGCGGAGCGTGGGCGCACTGCGTTGGATGCAATCCGAGAGCGGAAGTCGACCGTAGAAGCGTTGCACGTCGGGGTTCATGGCCTGGCCAAAAGCCGTGAGGTCGGGGTAGCGCCGTTGGAGTTCAGTAAGGACTGTTGGCAATTTGGCGGATGGCGTCGAGGGCAGTTTCGCGGCCAGCTTGGAGGTCGGCGTCGCGGCGCGCTGCAGAGGTAGATTGTCGGTAGTTTCCATAAGTTTTTTGATTGCGTTCCCAGGTGATACAGGCCGAATGCCAATTTTTCATTTTTGTGCGCCCCACGAGCCAGCCGTTCGATTCGTAGTGGCTGAAGAAGGCGACGGGGTCGAAGCAGTAACCCTTAGCTGCCACGTGGCGGCAAACTTCGTCGAGGGTGGGAGGGTGAAAGCCCCTGCCAGAGAGGGGAGAAAAGCCCCCTCCACCTCCCCCATGAGGGGGAGTGCTCGGCTGCCTCTTGTTTGGGTCTCGGACTGGCCCGATTTGTCCGACTGGTTCTTCGACAACTTCGAGAGCTGTTTCGGCCGTGTCTCGCGCAGCTAATTCTGACGTAGGAAGAATTAGCCTTTCTTCTTCTTTTTCTTCTTCTTTCAAGATAGGGGTGCAGGGGGAAGATGCTTTCTTCTGTTTTTCTTCTTCTTGCGATGAGTGAGCGATGTGTGAGTGATGTGTGAGTGATGTGTGAGTTGAGAAATGGTTTCTTTTGCCCAATCCATTGCCGTAAGCCACCAGCAATCTGTTGAATGGTCCACTGATGTTTTGCGATAGTTCTGCGCGTTCGCCAGTCATGAGGTAATCGATAAGAGCGCAGAAAGCCAAATGGCGCAATCGCGGTTTGATGCGGCGATATTCTTCCCAAACGGGTCGGGTGATGATAACTTCGGAGGTCATGATTCTTGGATGGTTTTAGAGATGGTTGTGAGGGCGCATCGCGCGTCCGAAGGGGTGGATTTTGGGGTTAGTGATAGAGCCTCTGTAGGAGGTTTGTTTTGCTTCGGCAAAGGTAGGGGAAGGCTCTCGAAAATGCAAATTTTTAAGCAATTATTTTCTCGCTTTTTATGTGGGTTGTAAACGATATTCTAAGTGTTAAAAACTTTTTTGTGCGTGTGTCACTATCTGTCACGATTTATTATTATGGGGCGCATTCTTAGGGAGTTGCTTATTGTGGGTGTTTCCTTGTGGTGTATAGCTTTTCTGTGTCCGATGGATAGGGCCTTTCTCGCTCACTTCTTTATTGTATCCGCTGGTTTCCTTATTGTGTCAGTGGATAGCCTTATTGTGTCGAGTGGGGGAATAAGGGGATGGTGGAGAGAGGGAAATTTGTCAATAAAAAGGATAGTTTTTTTGTTATTTAGAGGAAATCTTTATCTTTGCAGCAGAGAATGCTTGGAGTTCTCGGACTGGTCGGGAGCCTTTTTTTTGTGGGCTCGGACTAGTCGGAGGTCCTCTGGGGCTTTCTTGGGTCTCGGACTGGTCGGACTGGTCGGACTGGTCGGAGGTCCTCTTGAGGAATTTTTTAATAACTAATTAATTTTTTAGTACTATGACACAGACATTTCTTCGGCAGAAGGGAGGGTATCGGCGGTTGCGCGTTTACAGGGTGGCAACTGTGATTTATGACATTACGTTTTTCTTTGCAGAACATTTTCTTCAGAAGTCTGATCGTACTATCGACCAAATGGTGCAGGCGGCGCGGTCGGGGAAGCAGAATATTGCGGAGGGGAGTGAGGCGGCTACCACTTCTGCTGAGACGGAAATCAAACTGACAAATGTGGCGAAGGCCAGTTTGGAGGAGTTGCTCATCGACTATGAGGACTATTTGCGTGTGCGCAACAAGGAGCTTTGGGATGCTGGCCATCCGCGCTATGAGGCGATGAAGTATTATGCCAGTAGTGAGCGGCTTTTTGTGGATTATCAGCATCTCCTGCCGCGTATGTCGGACGAAGAAATGGCGAACCTTGCTATCACTCTGATTCATCAAACTACTTACATGCTCCGCCGCCTTATAGCGCATCAGCAGGAGGAGTTTCTGCGCAATGGCGGCATCCGCGAACAGATGACGCGGGCCCGCCTGCAAGCGCGACAGCAGCGAGGGGAGGGGAGCTGAGGGGCTTTCTTTGGAGGTCGGACGGGTCGGACAGGTCGGAGGACTTCTTGAGGGTTTCTTGGGTCTCGGACTGGTCGGACTGGTCGGAGGTCCTCTTGAGCGGTCCTCTTGAGGGGCTCTGCTCTCAAAAAAGATTAAAAATGAGGGTTCTGTTTCGTAGTTGCGAAATTTAAGGCTATTTTTGCACGTTGTATAAAATACTCCTTGGCAGACGCGCGCGAGATGCGCATGAGAGCGAAGGCCGGAGGACTACTTAAGAAAATTATGAAGAAATCCCGCATGGCGCTGATGCTTAGCGCACTACTCATGTTGATGGCCAATGTCGGCTGTAATACGAAAAGCGAAGTGGAGGACCTGACGTCGGGGGCTTGCCTGGTGAAGGCGATGACGCTCGGCACACTCAATCGTCATCTCCATACGCTCTCCCGCAGTGGGCGCGACTCGATCTATACCGTCAAGGTGACGGGATCGCTCTATCCTTTGACCATCGACCAGGTGAACCAGCGCATCTTCAACGTGGATTCGCTGCCCGTGGGCACTGACCCTACCAAGATTCTGATTTCAGAACTTAAAGCCACCGGCACCGTGTCGATACAGTCGAAAATAACGGGGAAAGACACCGTGGTGAACAAGAAAGACTCCATAGATTTTTCTACGCCGCGCATCATCACGGTGTATGCCACCGATCGCGTTTCCAACCGAAAATACCAGGTGGACATCCGCGTCCATAAGGAATGGGGTGATTCCGTGACATGGCAGCGCACGGCCAGCGGACTCTCCGCCTTCAGCTCCGTGCGTCAGCTCCACGCCCTCACCGTAGGGTCCACGCTCTATGCCTTCGGTCTTGAAGGCACCATGCCCGTGGTGCTGACCGCCAACACCGCCAGTCCGCAGCAGTGGACCCGCCACGCCATCACACCCGCCACGCTCGATGCCCATTCCGTGGTGCGCCACGGCAACAGTTTCTTTGCCCTGGCCAGCAACCAGCTCATGACGAGCGAGGACGGCATCAACTGGACTTCGGCGAACGCAACCGGCGTGCCCAACAGTTTTACACAACTCGTGGGCAGTGGCACGAAACACCTCTTGGCCCTCTCGGGCGCAAGCTTAGTGAGCAGCACCGATGACGGGCACACCTGGACCGCCGATGGCCTCGACTCCTCGGCTCCGCTGCCTCTGGACGAGAACGCCGGCATCGTGTTCGCCTCCACCGTGAGTAAGAACTACGAGAAAGCCGTTGTGCTGGGACTGCGTGGCAATGAGCCCGTGTTGTGGCAGCGCGACCTCGACCTCTCGGGAACGGACACCTTCGGGTGGATCAACTTCCCGCTCGATGCCCACCGCCGCGGCCATCTCCCCACACTTCAGAACTACACCCTCGCTCGCTATGATGACGCACTGCTGCTCACTGGCGAGAAGAACGACGGCAGTTTTGGCGGCCTCTATCTGAGTCGCGACAACGGTTACACCTGGTTGCAGAAAGAACTCAAAGTGCCCGCCATCAGTGGGGCCACGAGCGCAACCGTCACGGTGGACGCACAGAACTATATATATATAATATGTGCTGGCAGCGGCGAAGTGTGGCGCGGACGCATCAACCGCCTCGGCTGGAAAAACGAAGACACGCTCTTCAAATAAGTCGCCATAGGCATATATATAAATAACAACGTTCGTCCCCATACGATGACAATCACCACCGCTCACCCTCGCCCCCACGCGCAAGGCCCACAGGCCCTCGTTCGCCGCTTGGTGCTGCTGCTGTTCCTCCTCGGAGCAGTTTCCGCGCTCCATGCCGCTTCGGGCGATGACGACGACGCTTTTTATCGCCTCGAATTAGGCGTAGGCGGCGGCTTCGGTTTCGGTTTGAACGACGTCAATTCCAAGCTCTACGGTACGCCCACGCCAGCAGCCGCGCTGTTGGCCCGCTTTCCGCTGAATCCGCGCATGGCCGTGAAAGTGAGTGGCGGCTACATGAAGGTGAGCGGCACTACCGATAAAATCCTGGATTTCTACCCCGCCAATCCCGCCACGGCTGGCACAGCACGCCTCCACTACGAGGCCAAGGGAAACCTCTACGACCTCAACGCCCTCTTCGAACTCCATTTCCTGCCCTACGGCTGGGTGAAGAGTTATCAGGGCTTCAAGCGCATCGTGCCCTACCTGCAAGGCGGATTAGGACTGACCTATTCCGACGCCGGCAAAGTGGCCACGGTGAATATACCCATAGGGTTCGGCGTGAAATGGAAAGTAGCACCCCGCGTGAATCTCGGGCTCGACTGGACATTTCATTTCACCCCCAACGACAAGTTGGAAGGTCTGGCCAATCCGCGCGGCATCAAGTCGGGCGAATTTCGCAACAAAGACCACTACAACCTAACCCTCGTCACCCTCACCTACGACCTCTCGCCCAAATGTCCCACCTGCAATAAGGACTGAGCGCGCGGCCGCACAACCCCATCATCACTATGACACTGAAAGAGCAAATCAATACGGAACGCATCCCCGCCCACGTGGCCATCATCATGGACGGCAACGGACGCTGGGCAAAGGCACGCGGACAGCACCGCAGCATGGGCCACCAAGAAGGCGTGGAAGCCGTGCGCGAAATCACAACGACCGCCTCCAACCTCGGTGTGCGTTTCCTGACGCTCTACACCTTTTCCACCGAAAACTGGAACCGCCCCTCCGACGAGGTGGCCGCGCTCATGGGTCTCTTGCTGACGAGTCTCGAGGACGAACTCTTTATGAAGAACAATGTCCGCCTGCGCGTGATCGGTGAAATCACACGCCTGCCCCACGAAGTGCTCCGCGCACTGGTGGGACTCGAGCAGCGCACCGCCAACAACTCCGGCATGACCATGGTGCTCGCCCTCAGCTACTCCTCCCGCTGGGAGCAAACGGAGACGATGCGCCGCATCGCCCGCCGCGTGGAAGGTGGCGACCTACGCCCCGAGGACATCACCGAGGACGTTATCAGTCAAGAGCTCTCCACCTCCTTCATGCCCGACCCCGACCTGCTCATCCGCACCGGTGGCGAGCAGCGACTCAGCAACTACCTGCTCTGGCAGTCGGCCTACACGGAACTTTACTTCTGCGACACCTTCTGGCCCGACTTCCGCAGCGAGGAATTCTACCGCGCCATCGTCGACTACCAAGGTCGCGAACGCCGCTTCGGTAAGACCTCCGAACAGCTCACGCAGGAATAACCCCCACACCCCAACGCTATCTTGAAGAAAATGAATATATCACTCGCAAAACTATGGCTCTTTGCCGCCCTGCCCCTCGCCGGCATCTCCGCCGCTCAGGCACAGGTGAGCAATGTGCAGCGTCAGCCCGACATCGTTTATAGTGTCACGCCCTCGAAATACATCCTCGGCGGCCTGACCGTGGACGAAATCCCAGGCTACGACCACGACCTCTTGGAGAGCATCTCCGGCCTCGAAGTGGGCAAGATCTACGCCGTTCCCGGCACCGACATCACCGACGCCGTGCGCCGCTACTGGCAGCAGAAGCTCTTCTCCAACGTCAAGATTACGGCCGATAGCATCGTGGACAACCGCATCTACCTCCACGTTCATCTCACCGCCCAACCGCGCATCAGCTCCATCAGCTATAGCGGCGTGAAGAAGTCGGAACGCGAAGACCTCGAGAAGCGCCTCGGACTGCAAAACGGCAGTCAGATTACGCCCGATATGGTCAATCGCGCCAAGATCATCATCAAGCGCTACTTCGACGAGAAGGGATTCAAGGACGCCGAAGTCGACATCCAACAGAAAGAGGATGCCACAGCCGACAACCGCGTGCTGGTGAATATCGACATCGACAAGCACAGCAAAGTGCACGTCAACCGCATCTATATCTCCGGCGTGACGCCCAAGGAAGCCTCCAAACTCAAGCGCGCCATGAAGAAAACCCATGAGCGCACACTGCTGAACTTCCTCAAATCGAAGAAATTCCTCCCCGAAAAGTATGGCGAGGACAAAGACAACGTGGTGAAGCGACTCAACGCCTGGGGCTACCGCGACGCAGTGCTCAAAAGCGACAGCGTGGCAAAGGTGGACGACGGCCATGTGGACGTGTACCTCGACCTGAGTAAGGGACAGAAATACTACATTCGCAACATCAGCTGGGTGGGCAACACGGTCTACAACACCGACGTCCTCGAGCGTATCCTGCAGATGAAGAAAGGCGATGTCTACAACCAAACACTACTCCATAAGCGCCTCTCCGAGGACGAAGACGCTGTGGGCAATCTCTACTACAACAACGGCTACGTTTTCTACAACCTCGACCCCGCTGAAGTCAATGTGGTGGGCGACAGCATCGACCTGGAAATGCGTATCCAAGAAGGCCGCCAAGCGCGCTTCAACCGCGTGAACATCACGGGCAACGACCGCGTCTACGAAAACGTGGTGCGCCGCGAGCTCTTCACCAAGCCCGGCGACCTCTTTAGCATGGAGGCCATCAAACGCAGCGTCATGGCGCTGGCACAGATGAACCAGTTCGACGCCGAAGCTCTGCAAAACGGTATGAACAAAGGCATCAAACCCGACCCCTATAACGGCACCGTGGACATCACGTATCCCCTCGTGTCGAAAGGCGGCGACCAGTTGCAGCTCTCCATCGGATGGGGACCCACAGGTATCGTGGGACAAGCCGGCATCAAGTTCACCAACTTCTCCATTGGCAACCTCTTCTCCAAGGGCAATCGCCACATCGGATTCATCCCGCAAGGCGACGGACAGACGCTGGCCTTCAATGTGCAGACCAACGGTACCTACTATCAGGCCTATTCGCTCTCGTTCCTCGACCCCTGGTTTGGCGGCAAACGTCCCAACCAGCTCTCCGTGTCGCTGTCCTACTCGAAGCAGAGCGACATGAACTCCAGCTACTACAACAATAGCTACTACAACAACTATTACTACAACTACCTCTCGGGCTACGGCAATAATTCCAACTACTACAACTACACGAATTATTACGACCCCGACAAGTACGTGAAGCTCCTCGGTCTCTCCCTTGGTTTCGGTAAGCGTTTGCGCTGGCCCGACGACTATTTCACCTTTACGGCACAGCTCAACTATACGCGCTATATGCTCAAGTCGTGGAAGTACTTCATCATCCACGATGGTAACTGTAACAACTTCAACATCAGCCTCGCTCTCAACCGCAACTCAACGGACAACACCTTCTACCCGCGCCGCGGTTCAGAACTCGAATTGAGCGTTGCCTTCACGCCGCCTTACTCTCTCTGGGACGGCAAGGACTACAAGAACCTGGCCGCCAACTACAAGAGCTTCACGTATCAGAAAGAGATGCAAGAGAAGTTCCGCTGGGTGGAATACAACAAATGGAAATTCAAACTCCGCACTTTCACCGCGCTCACCGGAGCTATCAAAGCCCCCGTCCTCATGACACGCATGGAATTCGGTTTGCTCGGCGCATACAACCGCTATAAGAAATCGCCCTTCGAGGCCTATTATGTGGGCGGTGACGGTATGTCCGGTTATTCCTATGGCTATTCCACAGAAACCATCGGCCTGCGCGGCTACGAGAACGGTTCTATCGCCGGCGACGACGGCAACAACGCCTACGCCTATAGCCGCATGGCCCTCGAACTACGCTATCCGCTCCTCCTCGAAGGACAGACCAATGTCTTTGTCCTCGGTTTCGTTGAAGGCGGTAACGCATGGACCGACGCCCGCAAGTTTAACCCCTTCAACATGAAGCGCAGTGCCGGCATCGGTGTGCGCCTGATGCTCCCCATGGTGGGTATGCTCGGCATCGACTGGGCATACGGTTTCCAACGCTACAATGCCAATGGTCAGAAAATCGGTGGCAGCCAGTTCCACTTCATTCTCAACCAAGAATTCTGATGACGGCAGCGTAACATTTCACTCCTGAACCCGTCTCTACCGAAAAGGGTCGGACCAGTTTGAGACCCAATCCCCTCAAGAAAACCTCCGACCAGTCCGACCAGTCTGAACCCACCAAAAACAAGAAAAGAATATGAAAAGAATCATCTCACTCCTGCTTCTGGTTGTAGCCTTCACGCTCAACGCACACGCCCAGAAGTTTGCCCTCATTGATATGGAATATATCATGGGCAATATCCCCGCATACGAGCGCGCCAACGAACAGCTCAACCAAGTGAGCAAAAAATGGCAAGCCGAGGTGGAAGCCATCGACAACGAAAGCAAAACGCTCTATAAAAACTACCAGAATGAGGCCGTGTTCCTCAGCGATGCGCAGAAAAAAGAGCGCGAACAAGCCATCGTCGACAAAGAGAAGCAAGCCAGCGAACTGAAAAAGAAATATTTCGGTCCGGAAGGCGAACTCTATAAGAAACGCCAAAGCCTCGTGGCGCCCATTCAGGACGAAATCTACAACGTGGTCAAAGCCATCGCACAACGCCGCGGCTTCCAACTCGTCCTCGACCGCAGCAGCGACACTGCCGGCATCATTTTTGCCAGTCCTTCCATAGATATTTCTAACGAAGTGTTGAGTCAATTAGGCTATTCCAATTAAAGTTGCTAAATTCGCCCGCAAAATCAATAATAAAAAGAAAATAAAGCTATGATCAAAAAACTTTTAATGCTGGTGCTCTTCCTCGCACCGCTCACTATCAGCGCCCAGAAGTTTGCTCACTTCGACCTCGAAGCCACTGCCAGCCAGTTGCCCGCCTACAAGCAGGCCATGACGGAGCTGCAAACCCTCGGTCAGCAGTATCAGAAGAACCTCGACGATATGCAGAAGGAGCTGCAAGCTAAGTACGACAAGTACAGCAAAGAAGTCAACGAAAAGACGCCGCAGAACATCAAAGACCGCTACGCGCAAGAACTTCAGCAGATGAGCGACAAACTCGAGCAGGCTCGCCAGGACAATGCTAAGGCATTCCAGGAAGCACAGCAGCAGAAGATGCAGCCCATCACGCAGAAAGTCCTCGACGCCGTTCAGGCCGTTGCAAAAGAAGGCAACTACGTTTACATCATGGACGTGGCAACAGCTCGCGCCAACAGCATCTTCATCAACACCGCTGTCAGCGAAGATGTAACAGCAAAAGTAAAAGCTAAGCTCGGAATCTAAGCCGAAGCCCAGCGCTAAAAAATAAGACCATCCCGCACCTCCCCCCAGAGGCGCGGGATTTTTTTGTGACAGCCGCCGTGCTTTGTTAGAATCTCGGACCAGTCCGACCAGTCCGAGAACCCACCCTCCTCAAGAGGACCTCCGACCCGTCGGACCAGTCCGACCCGTCCGACCATAAAAAAACAAG
>CAUSYJ010000039.1:0-11923 GCA_963535845.1 uncultured Alloprevotella sp. | reverse complement strand
CTGCAAAACAAAACAGATTTGAGGCAGGCATGAGGGGCTTTATTGTGTGGGCAACACGGCAGGAGAAATCCGCCACTTCCCCTTATACTCCTCACCGTGTCAGTATTTTCAAAATAAAATTTATAAACAATCAAACAAAAACAATTATCAAGTATGAAGAAAATTCTTACAGTGTTCCTCTGCATGCTTATGAGCATCAGCATGGCAACGGCTAAAACGCCCAAAAAGAAGCAGGTAGTGACTAAGACGTATGTAACTGACATTCGTTGCGAGAACTGCGTGAACAAAATCAAAAAGAACGTTGATAAACTCGGTAAGGGTGTTAAAGACGTACAGGTGAATCTCGAGAAAAAGGAAGTGAACGTGACTTACGATGCAAGTAAGACCAACGACGCTAACATTATCAAAGGTTTCTCTGACATGAAGGTGCAAGCTCAGGTGAAGGGCTGTTCAGCTCAGCACTCAAAGTGCGGAGATGCTGCTTCTAAGAAGTGTGGCGACTGCAAGAGCAAAGCTGGAAAATGCGATAAGTCGGAAGCTCAAAAGGGCGGTTGCGACAAAGAAAAGAAAGGTGAATGCCACAAAGCTGAGGCTAAGAAGTGTGACGGCCAAAACGGTACCTCAGAATGCAAAGAAAAAGGTGATTGCTGCAAAAAGAACGGTGGTCACTGCAAGAAGGCTGAAGCAAAGCAGGCATAAGGCACTGCAAAGAGACTATAAGGTATCCCCTTCGCTCTCCCTTTCCCTGGAGAAAGCGAAGGGGCTTTTTGTATGCCAATACTGAAGTATTCTTCAACAGAACCGCCGACTGGTCCGACTTATATGACCAGTCCGACAATTTCTAAAATATTCTGAAAAATTGACAGAAGCTATTTTTCTAAAACTTTGAGAAAATTTCCAGTCTGCACCACTTGCGGAATTTTACGAGCCTTTTTTGCTTCCTTAGAAGATAAAAATGGCGCGAAATCCTGCAAGTGGTGCAAATTTTATAAGACCATATCCTTTTTTCGCTCCTTTTTGGTGAAAAGTTTCTTTGTTCTCTCCGTCAGTTTCCTTATTGTGTCGGTGGACTTCCTTATAGTGTCCGCCGATGCAATAAGGAAATCTGCCGACAGCTTTATTGTATTGATGCGTGAGAAAGGGACATTGTTCGCGCTCTCCCTTTCGTGCGCGGCTTTGTGGGCTTCGTGGGAGGGGAAAAGAGGGAATTCTATTGATGTTTTTAGCCCACGAAAGGGCACGAAAAAGGCGAAAGGAGCACGAATCTGTATTGGTTCTTGGACAGATCGGACTGGTCTGACCCGTCCGACTTGTCCGACCAGTCCGAGAGCCAAATCCGAGCACTCCCCCTTATGGGGGAGATGGAGGGGGCTCTTCTCCTGACCTGCTTGAGCTTCCCTATGACCGCCAAGAACAGCCAAAGCATAAATTTCTCCTTTCTGTCAGACCTTTTTCTTAAAAACTATGTAAATTCGCAGCAAGAATCAAATTGTCAGCAAGATGAAAGTACTATTGGTGAACACCTCGGAGCAGACAGGCGGCGCGGCCATCGCAGCATCTCGCTTGATGCACGCTCTAAATAACCACAACGTGCAGACACAAATGCTCGTGCGCGACAAGCAAACGGACAATCCGAACGTTATCAAGGCTCGGAATCCACTGATGCGGGCTAAATTTGTGGCCGAACGGGCTGAGATCTTCGCCATCAACCGCTCACGCGAGAACCTCTGGGCTATCGATGCGGGCACACATGGTATGGACATCACTAAGTTGCGCGAATTTGAGGAAGCAGACCTCGTTCACCTCCATTGGATAAACCAAGGGATGCTTTCCTTGGGCGATTTGGCCAAAATCCTAAAGACGGGAAAACCCGTGGTATGGACAATGCACGATATGTGGCCCATCACGGGCATTTGCCACCATGCCAAGGAGTGTGAAAACTGGCTGTCGCACTGCCACGACTGCCGAATGCTGATGCGCCCTAATGAGCGCGACCTTTCCTACCGCGTGTTTGAAAACAAAATCAACACCTACGCGCAGGGAAAAATACATTTTGTGGCGTGCAGCGAATGGCTCTGCAAACTGGCTTATCAAGCTCCACTGACGAAAGGACACGAGGTGGTGAGCATACCGAACGCTATCGACACCAACTTCTATGTTCCAGGCGACAAGCAGGCGGCGCGTGAACGCCTCGGATTGCCGCGCAACAAACGCTTGCTGCTCTTCGTGGCGCTCAAAGCTACGGATAAGAACAAAGGTATCGACTATCTCATCAAAGCCACCCACATCATCGCCGAACGATACCCGGAATGGATCAGTCAGCTGGGAGTGATTCCCGTAGGCCTTGAAGCCGACACGCTGAAAGATGCGTTTGCCTGCTCCTGCTTCCCACAGGAATATGTGAAGGATGTATCGCGTATGCGCGACCTCTACCAGGCGGCCGACCTTCTTGTGATGCCCACGCTGATGGACAACCTACCCAACACCATTGTGGAAGCGCAGGCTTGCGCCTTGCCGTGTGTGGGTTTCAACATTGGCGGCTTACCTCAGATGATTAAAGATGGTCTTAATGGTTACTTAGCGCGCTACAAAGATGCAGACCACTTCGCGGAGCTTACTCTTAGCACGCTCATCGACGAACATTACCAGAATTTCTGCCTGCGCGCTCACCAAATGGCGGAAAGTACGTATAGCGAGCAGGCTGTGGCCGAGAAACACATACAGTTGTATGAGTCGGCCGTGGCGTCTTGCGCGCCCTCTCTATAATGAAGCATTGCGCGGCACAAAGGCCGTGGGAGGACATCTCCGCTTTTCTTCATCAAAAAATATAGCATCTTGGCCCACAGGCTTATTGCCTGAAAAATCAGAATAGAAAAAGGGCTACTCATTTATATATATGGCTCGACTACCCCTAAAGATAACGGTCATTACAGTGACTTACAACGCTGGCGAACTTGTAGATAGGACGTTCAACAGCGTAGAGGAACAGGATTATCCTTATGTGGAACACCTCGTCATTGATGGTAACTCCACGGACGACACGCTGGAGAAATTCCATCATTATATGGAGCGTAACTCCAATGCGGCTGTGCGCCACGAACTCAACTGTCTCAGCGAGAACGACAACGGCATTTACGACGCCATGAACAAAGGTTTGGCGCAAGCTACAGGACGCTATATCGTTTTCCTAAATGCTGGCGACAAATTTCATGCAAAAGATACCCTCTCCAGTATTGCTCGCGCCATACAAGAGGAACAAAAGCAACCGGCCGTGGTTTATGGCGATACACACATTGTGGATAGTTTTGGCAATCTCCTACACCGCCGCCGACTTACGCCGCCAGAAAATCTGTCGTGGGAGGATTTCAACAACGGAATGCTGGTATGCCATCAGAGTTTCTATGTCCGCGCCGATTTGGCTAAGGAGCTGCGCTACAATCTGAAGTACAGATTTTCGGCCGACTTCGATTGGACCATCCGCATCATGCGCGAAGCGGAACGCCGCAAGCTCTCGCTACTCAACTCTCACCTCGTGCTAACAGACTACCTCAGCGAAGGCATGACCACACGCAACCGCCGCCGCAGTCTCTTTGAGCGTTTCCGCATCATGACCCACTACTACGGCTTGGGCACTACTGTGGTCAAGCATCTATGGTTTGTTGTTCGCGCCTTGATTCACTAATGAAACTTATGAAACCTTTCACCAAAGAAGAGGCCTATAACTGGGCCGCAACACGCTGTGCACAAAAAGAATACTGCCGCATGGAACTGATGCAAAAGTTTATGCAGTGCGGACTTTCACGCCCTGACTGTGAGGAAGTTCTTGAAAAACTGGAGCGCGAAGGCTTTGTGGACGAAGCCCGATATGCGCGTGCCTTTGTACACGATAAGACGCTCTACAACCATTGGGGGCGTATGAAAACACGGCAGGCACTGGCCATAAAAAATATCGCCAACGAGCATATCGAACAAGCCTTGGCTACAATCGACGAAGAGGAATACCAACAGATACTCCGCAAACTCCTACTGACCAAAGTACCTACCATCAAAGCCGCAACCGACTACGAATGCGCACAAAAGCTCCTCCGCTTTGCAGCAGGGAGAGGCTTTGAGGCAGACTTAGTGTTTCGCGTGATGGGAGAAAACTAACGGAAAACACAAGGCATGAGCGTATAGGTCATTCTATTCCTCTTCGCCACCCCATACTCCTATCATTCAGGCACATCTACAAGAAAGAACAACAAATATGCTTTCTTTCTACATCCTCCAAGAGAAAGAGAAAATTTATCCCCTAATAATCTTTCTCTTCTCTACGTATTTACAAAACTTTTCTATAATTTTGCGCGGTCGGAAAGACTAATCCTTTCACGACGTTATTGGCGGGCTCAGTCCGCTTTCATTTAGTGTCAACAATATTTATCTAAACCATCTGAAGCTATGCGCAAATTCTTAGTTTCTCTTTTCTTTGCAGTTATCTGTGCCACTGGAGTTATGAACGCTCAACTGCCGTCCGTCACGCTGAAGGACATCAACGGCAAGACAGTGCAGACCGATACGCTTTCAAACGGCGGAAAACCATTTATCATTGACTTCTTCGCCACTTGGTGTAAACCTTGCAACCGAGAACTCACCGCTATCAGTGAAGTGTATGAGGACTGGGTGGCCGAAACAGGTGTGAAACTTTTCGCTGTCTCTATCGACCAGGCGCAGAACATCAACAAAGTGCGCCCTCTCGTTGATCAACACGGATGGCCCTATGAGGTGTTGCTCGATCCAAACGGCGACTTCAAGCGCGCCTTAGGCATACAGATGATTCCCTATGTTATCGTGTGCGATGGAAAAGGCAACATCGTCTACAAACACAATGGCTACACGGAAGGAGCCGAGGCAGAACTCATTGAGAAAGTCAGAGAACTCATTAAATAAAAGATAGCGACTTCCACAATATGAAAAAGAAACATTTGCTTCCAGCTGTTGCACTCCTGGCCCTGCCCGTTTGTGCACAGGAGATGGAAAACGATGGACACTATAATCCCTCGCTGAGCGGTAGTGTGCAAAGCGATATGCTTGTCCCACAAGGCACGCAAAGCGATGGTTCTCACGAGAACTTCCGTACTAACACCTACTTGGACCTCAACTTCATGAGTAAGTTTCTGGATGCTGGCGGCCGTTTTTCCTATCTGGATCATCCGCTGCCAGGATTTGAGAAAGACTTCAAAGGCTGGGGCGTTCCTTACTTCTATCTGAAAGCAAAATTTCGCAATGTGGAAGTGACGGGCGGTAACTTCTACGAGCAGTTTGGTTCGGGCTTTATCCTGCGCACCTATGAGGAGCGCTCGCTGGGTATAGACAACTCGCTCTTTGGTGCACGAGCTATCCTGAAGCCTATCAAGGGTGTTCGCCTGAAAGGTCTTGCGGGCCGCCAACGCCGCTATTGGAACTACAACCATGCTTGGTTGGCTGGTGCAGATCTCGAACTTAGCATCGACCAGTGGGTGAAAGCGCTGGAGCAGAGCGGCACTTACCTAACGCTCGGTGGCTCCTACCTAAATAAGCGCGAAGGAACCGACGAGGACGGCAGCGTCTTTTACGATGCAACCCATAAACTGAATTTCCCAGCTTCGGTGGACGCGTGGGACGTTAGAGCTAATCTGCAAAAAGGTCCTTTCAGCCTCTTGGCAGAATATGCCCAGAAAACACAAGATCCCTCCTTCGACAACGGATATATATACCGAAAAGGATATGCCGCCATGCTGTCGGCGTCCTACTCAAAGAAAGGTTTCAGCGTGCTGGCTCAAGCCAAGCGCACAGACAATATGTCGAGCCGTTCGCGCCGACAAATGAACGGCTCGTCGAGCTTCATCGACCACATGCCGGCATTTACCTACGAACACACTTATACGCTGGCGGCACTCTACCCCTATGCCACACAGTTGGCTAAAGGCGAGTGGGCTTACCAAGGACAAGTGGGCTACAACTTCAAGCGTCGTACGCTGTTGGGAGGTAAGTACGGTACGGGCCTGCAGGTAAATTTCTCCCACATTCATTCCATTGCTAAAAACCCACATAGTCTCGCAGGAATTGCTGGAACTGCTGGTGGTCGCGGTACTGACGGCTACGGCTCGGCCTTTTGGAAATGGGGCGACGAGACTTACTACCAAGATTTCAACGTTCAGCTGGATAAACGCCTCACGCGCAACTTCAAGCTACACTTGATGTACATGAACCAGCTCTACAACAAGACGGCTGTAGAAGGCGAGGGCGGAAAGATACGTTCCAACATCTTCGTGGCAGATGCTAAATACCAGTTCTCACCTAAGACAACGCTACGCGCAGAAGCACAATATCTCACGACGCCAAACGATGAAGGCGACTGGGCATTTGGACTGTTCGAACTTTCGTTAGCACCTCACTGGATGTTTACGGTAAGTGACGAATACAACGTGGGCAAAACTCACAAACACTATTGGAACTTGCTGGCAACCTATAATGTAGGCTCTCACCGCATCCAAGCTGGCTATGTACGCACACGTGCTGGCTACAACTGCTCGGGAGGTGTCTGCCGCTATGTTCCTTCCTACCAAGGATGGACCGTTTCTTACAACTACAACTTCTAATCTCCTGAAGGATAGAAACCGCGCATTTATGAAAAGAACATTATTATATATAATAGGAGCTATGCTGCTGTTCAGCGCTTGCTCTACACAGATTGACGAAGACCAGCGACTCACCTATGTGAAGCCCGCAGCTGTGGGCAAAAACGTTCTGCTCGTCGACTTCACAGGGCAGCGCTGCATCAACTGCCCCAAAGCCTCCCACGAGATTGAGAAAATCCAGGAGCAATACAGTGCCGACACGGTTATCGCTGTCGGAATGCACTCCGGACCGCTTGGATTCCGTGGCAACGCAAAGACAGTGGGCCTTAGCACTACTACAGGCGACAACTACTACCGCCAATGGAACGTCGAGTACCAGCCACAAGGCGTTATCGACTACTTAGGCAAGAGCGACTATACGGCGTGGGGCGGCATCGTCCACCAACAACTCAAGCAAACCGCTCCTCTCAACATTACCATTGATGCCAAAACCAACGGCACAAGCGGCAGCGGCACCATCTCCCTCGAAGGCCTCGACGGAAGCATACAAGGCAAACTGCAACTTTGGGTTGTTGAAGACAGTATCACCGCGCTCCAAATGATGCCCGATGGAACAACGAACCGCAACTACCTTCACATGCACGTTTTCCGTACTGCCGTCAATGGCGAAGCTGGGGAATCCGTCAACGTGAAGGAGGGAGAAACCACTACCATCAACTTCTCCACCGACTTTGCCGCAACGTGGGTTCCGCGCCACCTTTGGCTCATCGCTTTTGTGTACAACGAGAGCGGCGTATTACAGGTGAAACGTGCAGCCTTTAAGGCAAATTGAGCGACTCCATACTATAAATCATCCCTCAATAAGAGAGATTCATCCATACGCCTAAACATAAAAACAATACGTCTATGAAGAAAATTTTTACGCTTATCTTAGCTCTCTTCGCAACCTATAGCGTGAGCTACGCGCAGTCGGGCGCTGACGAACTTGACGAGACTTTCAAATTCGTTACCGCAGACGGGACAGAAGTTCCTAATGGCTCTACGTGGACAGTCAATGTGGCTGAGCAGAACGACTTTGGCACCACACAAATAAAGTCGGGACTCTTTCTGAAGAATACCCTCGGCGAAAAGGTAGGTGCACAAGTGACGCTCGATGTCCAAAAGCTACCAAACGGCAATTTGCTTTTCTGCATGCTCGGCAACTGCAGTTCTTACAGCACAGTAGGTCTGCAAACCAAGCAAGGCCGCTTGAATGAGAACGCAAAGGACGACCTGCAACTTGAGTGGGAACCTACAGCTTACGGAGAATGTACCACCAAACTACACGTTGATATTATCGAAGCCGTTGAAAAGGAAGTAGGAGGGAGCAAGCAGCTTGTTTACGGTGATGTTATAGGTAACGGTCCGACAATCACAGTAAAGTTTGTCTACGCTGATCCTACTGGCATCCACTCCACCACCCACGACGGAGCAAGTGTCGTAGCACGCTACAACGCCCTTGGGCAACGCATCAGCTCATCTCAGAAAGGCCTCAACATCCTTGTTCTGTCCAACGGCAAGACTATCAAACAATATCAGAAATAAATAAGAAACTGGCTTGCCAAGCGTCTATCGCTCTGGCAAGTCTTTGTTTCATTCCGTCATCCCCATAAATCTCATGAGAAAATCTACTTTCTTCCTGTTAGCTGCCATGTGCGGACTCCCCGCTCTTGCGCAGTTGCAGCAACTCCCCACCAACGAGCAGAGCAAAGCGGACCTAACTCCGGTTGTCAACCTCCAAGCATCTGCTAAAGCCCGCGTATTTTCAGCCAAAGCTCTCAAGCCCATCACTACAGAGCCCGTGCTCACACAGCCCGAGGGAAAGCTCGTCAACGCAGCGTGGTACGGCAAAGGTTTCTACCCCATCAGCGGCTACAGCCGTATCTTCTCTCACGAAATGGAGGCACGTGCCACAACCTACGTTAATCAAGGCGACACGGCCATTTGGATAAAGAACAGCCTCACCGAATATGAAGGCGAACAAGGCTGGATTCGCATCAGCAAGGTTGATAATAAAGGCAACTGGGAGCTTCGTACGCCGCAGGCCATCATGGTTCGCACAAACTCGAAGAATGAAAAGAAAACATTCTACGTTACAAAACTCGGCGGCAGTACTCCTGCCGCAGTAAACGAGCGCGGCTATACAGTAGGCAACAACTTGAACATACGTTTCCGTATGGACAACAAAGGCGTTCTCTCCCAGGTAACGACGGACGGCTCAGAGATTCTCGGTCTGACCGATGGAGAAGGCACATGGTATCCCTATGGTAGCTATGGCTATAAGTATATTGCCAACGAGGATACTCCGGTGAAGAAACCCGCTAATCTGGAAGTGACAAAATACGTTTGGGCCAACACCATCAACAAGCAAGGCTCTGAAACAATCCATACATTTGTCAATGTGGGCTATTCAGGCAATGATATCTACATGAGTTGTCCCGCCGACACCACGCTGTATTTCAAAGGAACAATCTTAGGCAATAAAGTTGTCTTCAAGTCGCCCCAATTCATGGGTGTAAGCAAAGAGTACAACCGCCTGCTCTATTTCTCTGGCGTACGCTTTGCGTGGGACGATAACAGCCCTGGAGGCTACAAAGTGAGCTTCGTCACTGGCGACATCATCTTCGACTACGATGCCACCTCCCACACATTGGTGCTTCCGAAGGAGTACGCCATCGTTGCTAAAGTCTTCGGCCACGACACCTACAACATCTACGCGTCTCCCAGCCTGCGCATCTATCCTTTCATTGAGAAAGCTGCCACGCCACAGGCTCCGCAATTCTGGAAGCCTGAGAGAAACTTCCGCAACTACACTTACGATGAGCGCATCCAAAAAGGTATCGCACAAGTACAGTTTATCATCTCTCCGCACGACGTAAACGGCGAATACATCAACCCAGACTCAATGTACTACCGCATGTATGTGGACGACCCCGAAACGCCTTTCACCTTCGACAAGATTGACTACCCCGCACTTCCGAAGGACGAAATGACGGAAATCCCCTTCTGGTTCACCGACAAAGAGTACATCATGGGCTACACCAATACGCTCCGCCTCCTCTTCTTCTTCACCGAAGTGCAGGACTCTATCGGTTTCCAGAGCGTCTACAAGGGCGGCGGCGAAACGCGCGAGAGCAACATTGCTTGGTACAAGCTTCCGAAGGCCACTTCTATACAAGGTATCCATAATTCCAATAACGGTAGTCCCGCCAAGGTTTACTACGACCTCTTGGGCCGTCGTCAGGAAGGACTCCGTAAGGGTATCAACCTCATCCGTAAGGAAGACGATAGTGTAGAGAAGGTTATCCAGTAATAAGTATTGAGTGAAAAGCCATAGCATTATGGTCACCATAGGTTCTCCAACTTGCCAAACCAGTTTCTCTTGTTTGGCAAGTCAGAGAACCTTCCCTGCTCTTTACTCATTCTTTATAATAATCCATACATCAAAGATATGAAACAAAAAAGACTTTATTCCATTCTCCTGGTACTTGCCTTACTGTGTACAGGCTTCACGACTGCAACAGCACAAAGCACCAACCCCCTCGTTTATGGGGCTTATGAAGCTGGATCCACCACCAGTTGGGGAACTCTCAAGATAGAAAACTGCGGTGTGGCCATGCAGCTCAAAGATCCCTCTCTTGTAGGCCTCACCATCACCAAGGTGCGCATTCCTTTCGAGGAAGACGCAAGAAGTTTGGGACGTGGAGCTCTTTTCCTCTCTAAGGAATTGAAAGTAGAAAAAGGTGCAGCCACCACCGACATTCACAACGTGGCCGACATCTTAGTGGACAGCTTCGCCATCAAGTCTGGCTGGCTCGACATCACGCTCTCTCAGCCCTACACCATTACGGAAGACGGCGTTTATGTGGGCTATACTTTTAGCGTCAATAAGAATGGTCTGAAACCCGTTAGAACTGTCGACGTAGCCTCTGAGAACAATCTGTGGGTTTTCTCTAACCGCACCTACAAGAAATGGAGCAACAAGAGTCAGCTCTTGGGCAAATCACTCGCTATGCAGGTTCTCCTGACAGGCGCACCTGCCAACGCTGCCAGCGTGAGCTTCACCAGCTCCACCACGCAGCTCAACGCTCAGCCCAAAGTAAAGCTTACCATCACCAACCACGGTACGGAGAAGATTAGCTCTATCGACTACACTTACGAAATCAATGGCATCTCCCAAACAGCCCATAAAGCTTTCTCACCAGCTCTATCTGCTCTCTTCGGCAAAACGGCCAATTTCGACATCACTTTACCCAAGATGACCGTTAAAGGTGCACGCACGCTGACAGTGACCATCGACAAGGTGAACGATCAAGCCAACGAGGACAAAGCTCCTGCCGAGTCACAGAAATTAGCCGTTTATTCCGAGATTCCTAAGAAGCGCGCATTGGTAGAAGAATACACCGGCACATGGTGTGGCTGGTGTCCTCGCGGATTTGTTGCGCTGGAAATGCTCGATAAGGAGCTCAAGGAGGATTTCATTGGTGTAGCTTATCACAGTGGCGACCCAATGGCCTTTACAGGCGATTTCCCCATCGGCGTAGACGGTTTCCCCAGAGCTTCCCTCGACAGAGTTGAAAATTCTCTTGACCCATACGGCGGCAAGTCGGGTGGCGGCTTCGGCATGAAGAGACTGGTGGAAGAAAGAAACAAGATGTTCACACCAGTAGCTATCAAAGTAGAGGCTTACTTTGAGGATGAGGCACAGACCATTATCCAGACACGTAGTACCACTACCACCCCCGTTAATTTGAAGGATGCTAAATACCAAGTGGGCTATATCCTCGTGGCCAATGGCTTGACCGAAGCGGGCGATCCTTATCGCCAAGACAACTGGGCACAGCATAACTATCTGCCAGGTATGAGCGCTACTTATCCCGAACCAGATTTCAAAACCTTCACTTCAGGAGGCTCACTCGTAACGGGACTTACTTACAACTTCGTGGCTTGTGCGCGTTCCAGCAAACAGGGTATCGCTGGTAGTCTGCCCACGGAAATGACAGCCGATGTGGACTACACGCACAACTACCGTTTCAAACTGGCTCTGGCAAAGAACTCTTCCGCTCACGAAATCTATCAAGACAAGAACAAGTTGGAGGTTGTGGCTTTCATCTATAACCCCAACACCAAGGAAGTTGTGAACGCTTGCAAAACAATGGTTCAGTCCTACGCTGCACATACAGGCGTAACCGATGTAACTACCACTGGCAGCGAAACTCCTGTTGCTTACTATAGCGTAGACGGCAAGCGTCTCAACGCTCCCCAGCAAGGTATGAACATCGTACGCC